>NZ_JAUMSQ010000201.1:0-16917 GCF_030519285.1 Mycolicibacterium arseniciresistens | reverse complement strand
GTCGACGGCCGCAGCGCCGCGGCCGACGGCACCAGCCAGTGGATCACCGGCGAGGCCGCCCGCGCCGACGTGCACCGCAGGCGGGCCCGGGCGGATGCCATCGTGGTGGGCACCGGCACCGTGTTCGCCGACGATCCCACGCTGACCGCCCGCAGGCCCGACGGCAGTCTCGCCGACCGGCAACCGCTGCGCGTCGTCGTGGGGCAGCGCGAGATCTCCTCGGAGGCGAGGGTGCTCAACGACGACTCGAGGACCATGGTGATCCGCACCCACGACCCGCACGAGGTGATCCGGGCGCTGACCGACCGCACCGACGTGCTCGTCGAAGGCGGACCGACGCTGGCCGGCGCCTTCGTGCGGGCAGGCGTGGTCGACCGGATCCTGGCGTACATGGCGCCGATCCTGCTCGGCGGGCCGATCACCGCGGTCGACGACGTCGGTGTGCCGACCATCGCCGCAGCCCGACGCTGGCGGTTCGACGGCATGGACGCCATCGGATCGGACCTGCTGGTGAGCCTGATCCCGGCCTAGTCGACCGCCAAGCGGGCGGGCGGAGTCAGCGCACCGACCTGATACAGCACGTCGAGTTCGTCGCGGATGCCCCAGTGCTCGCACAACCGACCGCCTCGCGATCGGAAGAAGTGCGCCGTCTTCATGGCGAACGGCCTGCCGGTGGCCATCACGCCCTCCGGCGACACCGCGTTGACACCGTGCGCGGTGGCCCGGATCGCGACGGTGTCGCCGGATTCCACGACGTCGTGGACCTCGTAGCGGACGCCGAGCACCTCCGTGACGAATGTGAGGATCGCGATGTACCCGTCGGGGCCCGGCGGCAGCGGCACCGGAGAGCCGTGGTCGACGAAGTCGTCGGTGACCAGGTCGTGGAGGCGGTCCAGCTGCCGGGTGTTGAGGGCGTCCATCACATCAGCGGCCAGGGCCGCGGTCGAGTTCGTCACGTCTCGTCGACGGGTGGGCGCTCGAAAAGGTTCACCGGCAGGCAGCCCGCTTCCACACCGACTGTGGGCTATCTCGCCCTCGACGCGCAGCCACGGCAAACAAATGAGGTGCCACTCTCGGTACACTCGTACCAGAGCGCTGTCACCGACGACCCACGCGCTGGTGACCCCGAGCAAAGGACTTGAGCGTGACTGCACTGCAGGACTGGCTCAGTATTCCCACCGTGACCCCGCAATCTGTGAAGACCTTCGTCTTCGCGCCCCTCCGCAGCGTCCTTCCTGGCAAAAAGGAGGACCGCAGCGAGCCGACGCTGTTGCGCCCCGGCCTCGAGCGCTGCTGACGTCAGTCGGCCCGGTGCCGGCCCAGCTGCCGCTCCGCGCCGGCGGCGGCCGGGTCGCTGAGCACGGGCTCGTCGGCGGGTGGCGCTGACACCGGCTGATCGGCGGGTGGCGCGGACTCCGGTTCGGCCAGTTCGTCGGCGTGTTCGTGGCGGCCCGCGATCAGCAGACCCAGCAGCGCGCCGACGATGCAGACCACGGCCGTCGCCAGGAAGATGTCCTGGAACTGCATCACGTACGCCTCGAGCGTCGCCTGGGTGTAACGGGTGGCCTGGGCGAGCGCCTGCTCTCTTGGCGAGCTCACGACGGGCTGCGGCAGCTCCTCCAGGCGCTGAGCCAGGGCCTGGTTGAACCGGTACAGGCCCCACGCCGACAGCGCGGCGATGCCGACGAGCATGCCGATCATGCGCGCCACCACCACCGCGGCCGACGCGATGCCGTGCTGGGCTGCCGGCACCACCCGCAGCGTCGCCGAGGTCAGCGGGCCGATCACCAGGCCCAGCCCGATGCCGGCGATCGCGAGATCGGTGTCGAGCACCGGCAGCGACACGAATCCGAGGTCGTGGCGCGCCGCGAACAGGTCCACCGGCCACTTCGAGATCAGGAAGAACCCGCCGGCGGCGATCACCAGGCCGGCGAACGCGACCAACCGGTCACCCACCCGGCTGGCGATCCACCCGCCCAGCAGAGCGCCGACCGGGAGCGCGATGAGGAATCGAAGCAGCAGGAACGCGGCCTCGTTCTGGGACTGGCCGAGGACGCCCTGCCCGAACAGTTCGACGTTGACCAGCGTCACCATCAGCGCTGCGCCGGCCGTGAGGGACGCCCCGAGTGCGGCGAGGAACGGCCGGAACCGCACCCCCGCGGGTTCGATCAGGCGGGTGCGGGCGAACCGCTCCCAGACGAAGAAACCGACGGTGACCACCGCGGCGGCGATCAGCAGCGGCGCACCGTAGTCGGGGAGGATCTTCTTGCCGTCCGGCGCGGGGTTGTACAGCCCGATGACCACCAGGCCGAGCGCGACGGCGAGCAGCACGCCGCCGACCACGTCGACCCGCTGCGGCTCGTCGGTCTGTCTGCGCCCCGGCAGGCTGAAGTGGATCATCACCATCGCGATGACCGCCAGCGGCACGTTGACCCAGAACACCGCCTGCCAGTGGTGGAACGCCCAGACCATGGCGATGCCGTACACCGGGCCCAGCACGGCGCCGAGTTCCTGGGCGGCGCCCACCCCGCCGAGCACGGCAGCGCGTTGGCGGCTCGCCCACAGATCGGCGGCCAGGGCGAGGGTGACCGGCAGCAGTGCGCCGCTGGCGGCGCCCTGGATGGTTCGGCCGACGACCATCAGCACGAGGTCGGTCGACATCGCGGTGATCACCGAGCCGATCGCGAACCCGGCGAGGCTGACCTGCAGCATCATCTTGCGGCCGAATCGGTCCGACGCGCGCCCGAGCAGCGGCATCGCGGCGATGTAACCCAGCAGGTACCAGGTGATGATCGGCGTGACCCGCTGGATCTGATTGATCGCGATCCCGACGTCCATCATGATGTCGCGAATGATGGTGATCACGACGTAGGTGTCGAGCGCGCCAAGCAGCACCGCGAGGCTGCCTGCGCTCAGCGCGATGCCGCGGCTGCGCACCGTTGTCTTCGGCGTGGCTTCCACTGGGGGAGAAGTCATCACACCGCGGGCTTGGTGACGGTGACCGGCTTACCCCAGTCGGTGAACGTCATGGTGATGCTCACGCCGTCTTTGGGTTGCAGCTGTGCCTGCACCAGTTCTTTCTTGTCGTTCTCGGCGATCCACGCCGTGGCGGGCACGGGGCCGGTGGCGCCGAGCTGCGGGGCGATCGAGTTGACGGCCTCCGCACTGACCGTGCCGGTCACCCGCACGGTGTCGGCGCCCGCGATGTTCTCGCGGCCGTCGGCCTTGGCGTCGGTGAAGTTGGCCAGCAGGTTGGCCAGTCCGCGGTTCGGGTCGAGGATCGCCGAGACGTCGAAGATGTCGGCGGCCGGACCGAAGTCCTGCAGACCGCTGCCCGGCGTGAGCGCGGCGTACAGGGTGCCGTCGACGACGGAGAACTGCACACCTTCGAGCCGCTGACCCATGAGAGCGAGGTTGGTGGTGCCCTGCGCGGCGACCGCGGGCGTGTTGGTCAGGTCGCCTTCCAGGGTCTCGATCGGCAGCTCCGGGATCTCACCTGTCGTCGAGAGCTTCAGGTGCGCACTCTGCAGCTCCCGGGTGGTCTTCGCGGAGTCCTGCAGCAAGGTGGCCGCGTCGGGCAGCGGCTCGCTCGACTGCTCCGGCGACGACGAACAGCCGGTCACCACCAACGCGGTGGCGAAAAGGATTGCGATGAAGGCATGCAGGGAATGGCGTGGGCGCAGACGCATGACTTGCATCGTAGAGGTTCGCTTCGCGCCGACGAGTTCGCCGCCCGCACCGGCGATCCGCCGGCACGCCGGAATAGGCTGGTCGTCGTGTTCACAGGAATCGTCGAAGAGGTGGGCGAGGTCGTCGACAAACAGGACCTCGGCGACGCCGCCCGGCTGGTCATCCGCGGTCCGGTCGTCACGTCGGACGCCGGTCACGGCGACTCGATCGCCGTCAACGGCGTCTGCCTGACGGTGGTCGACGTGCTGGCCGACGGATCGTTCTCGACCGACGTGATGGGCGAGACCCTCAACCGGTCGAGCCTGCGCGACATCGCCGAGGGCAGCCGGGTCAACCTGGAGCGCGCCGCGGCGGTCAACAGCCGGCTCGGCGGGCACATCGTGCAGGGCCACGTCGACGGCACCGGCCATGTGATTGCGCGCACACCGTTCGAACACTGGGAGGTGATGCGGATCGACCTGCCCGCGTCGCTGTCCCGCTACGTCGTCGAGAAGGGGTCCATCACCGTCAACGGTGTGTCGCTGACCGTGTCGGGCCTGGGAGACGACTGGTTCGAGGTCTCGTTGATCCCCACCACCCGGGAATTGACGACGCTGGGCTCCGCGGCCATCGGTGACCCGGTCAACCTTGAGGTCGACATCATCGCTAAGTACGTCGAGCGACTGATGGGTCCCACGGCGGGCTAGCTGGCAATAATCGCCGCCTGCGAGTGGTTCATACTGATGGTGTGGACCCGGTCACCGAATCGACCGACCGAGGTCTCGGATCCGGTGAAGGTGGCAGCAGATGACCAGGCTCGACTCTGTCGAACGGGCGATCGCCGACATAGCGGCGGGTAAGGCCGTGGTCGTCATCGACGACGAGGACCGCGAGAACGAAGGCGACCTGATCTTCGCCGCCGAGAAGGCCACCCCCGAACTCGTCGCGTTCATGGTCCGCTACACCTCGGGCTACCTGTGCGTGCCGCTGAGCGGCGAGGTGTGCGACCGGCTCGGCCTGCTGCCGATGTACGCGGTCAACCAGGACAAGCACGGCACCGCCTACACGGTCACCGTGGACGCGAAAGTCGGTGTCGGAACCGGTATCTCGGCCTCCGACCGGGCGACGACGATGCGCGCACTCGCAGACCCCGGTGCCGTGGCCGAGGACTTCACCAAGCCGGGCCACGTGGTGCCGCTGCGCGCCAAGGACGGTGGCGTGCTGCGCCGGCCCGGGCACACCGAGGCCGCGGTCGATCTGGCGAGGCTGGCGGGGCTGCAGCCCGCGGGGGCGATCTGCGAGATCGTCAGCCAGAAGGACGAGGGCGCGATGGCGCAGACCGACGAGCTGAGGGTCTTCGCCGACGAGCACGAACTCGCGCTGATCTCGATCGCCGACCTCATCGAGTGGCGGCGCAAGCACGAGAAGCACATCGTCCGTATCGCCGAGGCCCGCATCCCCACCCGGCACGGCGAGTTCCGTGCCGTCGGCTACACCAGCATCTACGAGGACGTCGAACACGTGGCGCTGGTGCGCGGCGACGTGGCCGGCCCGCACGGTGACGGCCACGACGTACTGGTCCGTGTGCACTCGGAGTGCCTGACCGGTGACGTGTTCGGCTCCCGGCGCTGCGACTGCGGGCCGCAACTGGACGCCGCCATGGCGATGGTGGCCCGCGAGGGCCGCGGCATCGTGCTGTACATGCGGGGTCACGAGGGACGCGGCATCGGCCTGATGCACAAGCTGCAGGCCTATCAGCTGCAGGACGCCGGTGACGACACCGTCGACGCGAACCTCAAGCTGGGCCTGCCCGCCGACGCGAGGGACTACGGCATCGGGGCGCAGATCCTCGTCGATCTGGGTGTGCGGTCGATGCGGCTGCTGACCAACAATCCCGCCAAGCGCGTCGGCCTCGACGGGTACGGGCTGCACATCATCGAGCGGGTGCCGTTGCCGGTGCGGGCCAACTCCGAGAACATCCGTTACCTGATGACCAAACGCGACCGCATGGGCCACGACCTGATCGGCCTGGACGACTTCGAAGAGGCGCACACGATGGACGGCTACGACGAGGCGGTCTACCTACTCGGCGACCGTCGCCCGGCCGGCGATCCGCGCGACTCCGGCGGCGCCCGGTGAGCCCGGCGGCCGGGGTCCCGGACCTGCCGGAGCTCGACGCGTCGGACATCACGCTGGCGATCGTCGCCAGCACGTGGCACCAGCAGATCTGTGACGCCCTGCTCGACGGTGCCCGCAAGGTCGCGGCCGAAGCCGGCATCGACGACCCCACGGTGGTGCGTGTACTCGGGGCCATCGAGATACCGGTGGTGGCACAGGCTTTGGCCGCAGGCCACGACGCGGTGGTGGCGCTCGGCGTGGTGATCCGCGGCCAGACACCGCATTTCGATTACGTCTGCGATGCGGTGACCCAGGGCCTGACCCGGGTGTCGCTCGATGCGTCCACCCCGGTCGCCAACGGGGTGCTGACCGTCAACACCGAGGACCAGGCCCTCGACCGCGCGGGCCTGCCGTCCTCGACCGAGGACAAGGGTGCCCAGGCCGCCGCTGCGGCGCTGTCGACCGCGCTGACCCTGCGTGAGCTGCGCGGGTCATGAGCGACGCCTCCGGCAACGACGTCGAGCTCGAGGTGCGGCCCCATCTGACGCCGTACTTCGCCTACGCGGCGGCCGTGATCATCGTCGCCGCGCACGTCACCGTGGGCCTGCTGCTCAAGGTCCGCTCGACCGGGGTGATCTTCCAGACCGCCGACCAGGTGGCGATCGCCCTGCTCGGCGTCGTGATCGGCGGCGTGGTGCTGCTCTTCGCCAGGCCCCGGCTCCGTGTCGGTGCGTCCGGCCTGGCGGTACGGAATCTGTTGACGTACAAGCTCATTCCGTGGTCCGACGTGGTGGGTGTGTCGTTCCCGGTGGGCGCCCGGTGGGCCCGGATCGACCTGCCGGACGACGAGTACATCCCCGTCATGGCCATCCA
The DNA here is from genome assembly GCF_030519285.1 of Mycolicibacterium arseniciresistens. Lineage (NCBI taxonomy): Bacteria > Bacillati > Actinomycetota > Actinomycetes > Mycobacteriales > Mycobacteriaceae > Mycobacterium > Mycolicibacterium arseniciresistens. The sequence goes on along the minus strand of NZ_JAUMSQ010000201.1, from coordinate 10,257 downwards.
GGCGATCGACAAGGGGCGCGCCGTCGACGCGATGGACCAGGTGCGTGCCGCGCTGGCGCGCCACCGGCCCGACATCACGTCACGCTGAGCGCCATCGCGAACTCGGGGCGCGTCCCCTCCGCAGTCACCGACTTCACCGTGAATCCCAGGCTCTCGTAGACGCTGCGGGCCACCGAGTTGTCGGCGGCCACCCGCAGCGTCACCGTCCGGGCGCCCTGCCTGCTCGCCCAGTCCACGGCGGCCTCGACCAGCGGCCGGGCCAGACCGTGTCCGCGTGCCTCGGGATCGAGCCACAGCGAGTACAGGTACACGGTGTCGATGCTCTCCTTCTGCGCGCCGATCAGCCCGACCGGACGGTCGTCGACGAATGCGGCGAACTGCGCGTGGTCACGCAGCCGGCGCCGCCACTGCGCCGCGGTGAACGCGGACTCGTTGACGAACTGCGGGTCGTCGGAACCCAGTGAGTCGGTGAGCGCCCGCAACCGGATGACGGCGAACGTGCGCCAATCGGATTCGGCGAGCTTGGTGACCCTGGCGGTCGTCACCGGGCGTCGCCCATCACCAGCCCTTCGCGACGCGGATCTGCGCCGCCGGTCAGGCCGGACTGGTCCCGCACGATCGCGGACAACCCACTCGACTGGTCGGCCAGGTCGACGTCGTGGCCGAGTTTGCGCAGGCCCTGCACGAGCGGGTCGTCGTCGCCGTCGTTGGCGGTGTTGATGTTCGGATGTTCGCCGCCCACATTGGTTTTCGGCGTGTTCGCGGCCCCGAAGTCGACCATTCCGACCGCCTGCTGCGGATCGAGCCCCCAGTCGGTCATGCCGACGACGGTCTTCACGACGAACTGGATGATCACCGAGCCGCCGGGGGAGCCGAGCACGGCGTACAACGGCCCCCGTGCCCCCGGCGCGCCACCGCCCTCGCCGAACACCAGCGTCGGCGCCATCGTGCTGCGCGGCCGCTTGCCGGGCTGGATCCGGTTGGCGACCGGCGCACCGTCGGGTCCTGCGGGCTCCGCCGAGAAGTCGGTGAGCTGGTTGTTGAGGATGAAGCCGTCGACCATGTGGAACGAGCCGAACGCCGACTCCACCGTGGTGGTCAGCGATGCGGCGTTGCCGAAGGAGTCGACCACGCTGATCTGGCTGGTGCCGTGCTCCGGTGTCGGCGGCACCGGCGAGGTCGGTGGGCCGAACGCGCCCGGCTTGGCGGTGCCCATCGTCCGCTGCTCGGAGATCAGCGCCGCACGCCCGGCGAGGTAGTCGCTGTTGAGCAGGGTGTCCGGGGTGCCGCCCGGCAGCGGGACGAATTCGGTGTCGGCGACGTACTTGTCGCGATCGGCGTAGGCCAGCCGTTCGGCCTCAGAGATGAGGTGGACACCCATCACCGACGGCCGGCCGCCGTTGAGGTCGAGGTCGGTGGGCTTGTGGTCGCCCATCGAGAAGCGCTCCAGCATGCCGAGGGTGGCCAGCACCGCGATGCCACCCGAGGACGGCGGCGGCATCCCGCACACCTCCCGGCCGCGGTACGACTTGCACAGCGGCTCACGCATCTTCACCGTGTAGCCGGCCAGGTCCTGCACCGTCATCAGGCTGGGGGTGCGGCCGCCCGCGGTGTCCGCGGCGGATTCCACGATCGCCTGGGCGATCGGCCCGGTGTAGAACGCCTGCGCCCCGTCGGTCGCCAGCGCGCCGAGGGTCTTGGCGTATGCCGGGTTCGTCAGCCGGGTGCCCGCGGTCTTGGGGCTGCCGTCGGCGTTGAGGAAGTAGGCGGCGGCCTCGGGGTCGACCCGCAACTCCTTGGCGACGTCCGCGATGGCCGCGGCCAGCCGGGGACTGATGTCGAAACCACGGTCGGCCAGCCCCACCGCGGGCTGGAACAGGTCGCGCCAGGTGGACTTGCCGTGCTCCCGGTGGGCGTCCTCGAGCATCCGCACGATGCCGGGCACACCGATGGAACGGCCCGACGCCCTCGCGTCCGGCTTCGGCTCGGTGCGGTCGGTGTCGGAGATCCAGCGCAGGTAGTTTTCGGTCGCGGCGGCCGGGGCCACCTCACGTCCGTCGTAGGCCTGCACCTTGCCCGACGCGGCGTCGAAGTACAGCAGGAAGCCGCCGCCGCCGATGCCGGATGCCTGAGGTTCGACCAGGCCCAGCACCGCCTGTGCGGTGACCAGCGCGTCGGCGGCGGTGCCACCGTCGCGCAGCACCCGGCATGCCTCTTGGGTGGCCAGCGGATTCGCCGTTGCGACCGCATAGCGCGCCGTGTTCACGGCGGTCATGTCCTTGCGGTAGCCCGTCGCCACCTCGGGATTGGTGCCGAGATTTCGCGAGGTGGGAGCGTCGGGTGCGGCGGTCGGCGTCTTGGGCGCCGGTGTGCCGTTGGACACGATCTCGCACGGGCTCGCCGCGGGGGTGGGCGGGGACTCCTCGTCGCCGCCGCAGCCGGCGACCACCAGTCCGACAGCCGCCAACAGGGCCGCGAGCTTCTGCGGGCATACCGGGATGCGCACGCCTCGACGTTAGCGGAGTCACACAGGTCTGCGGCAGTAACCTGGAAACCGTGCCCGATCCAGCGACGTACCGACCCGCGCCCGGGTCGATACCCGTCGAACCGGGTGTCTACCGCTTCCGCGACCCGCACGGCCGGGTGATCTATGTCGGCAAGGCCAAGAGCCTGCGCAGCAGGCTGAACTCCTACTTCGCCGACATCGCCGGCCTGGCGCCGCGCACCAGGCAGATGGTGACGACCGCGGCCAAGGTCGAGTGGACGGTGGTCACCACCGAGGTCGAGGCGCTGCAGCTGGAGTACCTCTGGATCAAGGAGTTCGATCCGCGGTTCAACATCCGCTACCGCGACGACAAGTCCTACCCGGTGCTGGCGGTCACGCTGAACGAGGAGTACCCGCGGCTGATGGTCTACCGGGGCCCGCGGCGCAAGGGGGTGCGGTACTTCGGTCCGTACTCGCACGCCTGGGCGATCCGGGAGACCCTCGACCTGCTCACCCGGGTGTTCCCGTCGCGCACCTGCTCGGCCGGAGTGTTCAAGCGGCACAAGCAGATCGACCGGCCCTGCCTGCTCGGCTACATCGACAAGTGCTCGGCGCCGTGCGTCGGCCGGGTCAGCGCCGACGAACACCGCCGGATCGTGCTGGACTTCTGCGACTTCCTGGCGGGCAAGACCGACCGGCTGGCCCGTGACATGGAACAGCAGATGGCCGAGGCCGCCGGGCAGTTGGACTTCGAACGCGCGGCGCGGTTACGGGACAACATCGGCGCGCTGAAGCGGGCGCTCGAGAAGCAGACCGTCGTGTTCGGTGACGGCACCGACGCCGACCTGGTGGCCTTCGCCGACGACGAGCTCGAGGCGGCGGTACAGGTCTTCCACGTCCGCGGCGGGCGGGTGCGCGGCCAGCGCGGCTGGATCGTCGAGAAGTCCGGCGACCCCGGCGAATCCGGCGAGGAGCGGTTGGTCGAACAGTTCCTCACCCAGTTCTACGGCGACCAGGCGGAGCTGGGCGTGGCCGGCGACGGCGGCAAGGACGAGGCGACCAACCCGGTGCCCCGTCAGGTGCTGGTGCCGTGCCTGCCGGACAACGCCGACGAACTGGCGGAATGGCTGTCGGGGCTGCGCGGGTCGCGGGTGTCGCTGCGGGTGCCCCAGCGTGGCGACAAGCGGGCGCTGGCCGAGACCGTGAGACGCAACGCGATGGACGCGCTGGCACAGCACAAGCTGAAACGAGCCGGCGACTTCACGGCGAGAAGCGCTGCGCTGCAGAGCATCCAGGACACCCTCGGGCTCGCCGACGCACCGCTGCGCATCGAGTGCGTCGACATCAGCCACGTCCAGGGCACCGACGTGGTGGCCTCGCTGGTGGTGTTCGAGGACGGGCTGCCGCGCAAGTCCGACTACCGCCACTACGCGATCCGGGAGGCCGCCGGGGAGGGCCGCTCCGACGACGTGGCCTCCATCGCCGAGGTCACCCGGCGGCGCTTCTACCGCCATCTGCACGACACCCGGCCCCCGACGGAGACGCCGGACGCGCCGGACGTGACGGAGGTGACCGACGCCGCGGGCACGGCCAGGCCGCGGCGCTTCGCCTACCCGCCGAACCTGTTCGTCGTCGACGGCGGCGCACCTCAGGTCAACGCCGCACAGGCGGTGCTCGACGAACTCGGGGTCACCGACGTCGCCGTCGTCGGGCTGGCCAAGCGGTTGGAGGAGGTGTGGGTGCCCGCGGAACCCGACCCGGTGATCTTCCCGCGCAACAGCGAGGGGTTGTATCTGCTGCAGCGCGTCCGCGACGAGGCGCACCGGTTCGCCATCGCCTATCACCGCAGCAAGCGGTCCAAGCGGATGACCGCTTCGGCGCTCGACTCGGTGCGTGGGCTGGGCGAACACCGGCGCAAGGCGCTCGTGACCCACTTCGGTTCGGTGGCCAAGCTGAAGGAGGCCACCGTCGAGGAGATCACCGCGGTGCCGGGGATCGGCGCGGCGACGGCGAAGGCGGTGCTGGAGGCACTAGGCGGCGCGGCGGCCGATTCCGCTGTGCCCACAGCCGTTGTCGAGGATGATCAGGCCAGGGCATCGGGATGACAGAGTCAGGGATGAGCGGACAACTGCAGGACGACGGGGTGGTTCACGAGTCGGGCGGGGAATCGGGCATCGACGTCGTGCTGGTGACCGGGCTGTCCGGGGCGGGTCGCGGAACGGCGGCCAAGGTGCTCGAGGACCTCGGCTGGTACGTCGCCGACAACCTGCCGCCGGAGCTGATCGCCCGGATGGTCGAGCTGGGCCTGGCCGCCGGCTCCCGCATCACGCAGCTGGCCGTGGTGATGGACGTCCGGTCGCGTGGTTTCACCGGCGACCTGGACTGGGTGCGCAGCGATCTGGCGACCCGCAACATCAGACCGCGGGTGCTGTTCCTCGAGGCGTCCGACGACATCCTGGTGCGGCGCTACGAACAGAACCGCCGCAGCCATCCGCTGCAGGGCAACCAGACGCTGGCCGAGGGCATCGCCGCCGAACGGGCGCTGCTGGCCGCGGTGCGCGCGACGGCCGACCTGGTGATCGACACCTCGAAGCTGTCGGTGCCCGCGCTGCGCGAGAGCATCGAGCGGGCGTTCGGTGGCGAGACCGTCGCCCACACGAGCGTCACGGTCGAGTCGTTCGGGTACAAGTACGGCCTGCCGATGGATGCCGACACGGTGATGGACGTGCGGTTCCTGCCGAATCCGCACTGGGTCGACGACCTGCGTCCGCACACCGGCCAGCACGAGGCGGTGCGCGACTACGTGCTCGGGCAGCCGGGCGCCGCCGAGTTCCTCGACACCTACCATCGGTTGCTGGACGTCGTGATCGAGGGCTACCGCCGGGAGGGAAAGCGCTACATGACGGTCGCCATCGGATGTACGGGCGGCAAGCATCGCAGCGTCGCGATGGCCGAGGCGCTGGCCGGGCGGCTGCAAGGCGGTGACGGGCTGACGGTGCGGGTGCTGCACCGGGATCTGGGGCGCGAATGAGCCCGCGGATCGTCGCGCTCGGCGGTGGGCACGGCCTGTATGCGACGCTGTCCGCGGCACGCCGCCTCAGCCATCACGTCACCGCGGTGGTCACGGTCGCCGACGACGGCGGATCGTCGGGGCGGCTGCGCAGCGAACTGGACGTCGTTCCGCCAGGCGATCTGCGGATGGCGTTGGCGGCGTTGGCATCCGACACACCGCAGGGACGGCTGTGGGCGACGATCATCCAGCACCGGTTCGGCGGCAGTGGCGCGCTGGCCGGCCATCCGATCGGCAACCTGATGCTGGCCGGGCTGAGCGAGGTGCTCGCCGATCCGGTCGCCGCGCTCGACGAGCTGGGCCGGGTGCTCGGACTGAAGGGCCGGGTGCTGCCGATGTGCCCGATCGCACTGCAGATCGAGGCCGACGTCGCGGGCCTGGAGTCCGATCCGCGGATGAGTCGGGTGATCCGCGGTCAGGTGGCGATCGCGACGACGGTCGGCAAGGTGCGCCGGGTCCGGTTGCTGCCGGGTGACCCGCCGGCGACCCGGCAGGCGGTGGACGCGATCATGAGCGCCGATCTGGTGGTGCTGGGCCCGGGCTCGTGGTTCACCAGCGTCATCCCGCATGTGCTGGTGCCGGAACTGGCGGCTGCGCTGCGCGCCACCTCCGCAAGGCGGGCGCTGGTGCTCAACCTCGCGGCCGAGCCGGGGGAGACCGCCGGCTTCTCGGTGGAGCGGCACATCCACGTGCTCGCCCAGCACGCGCCGGACTTCACCGCGCACGACATCATCGTCGACGCCACCCGGGTGCCGAGCGACCGCGAGCGTGAGCAACTGAGCCGCACCGCCACCATCCTCGAGGCCCGCGTGGAGTTTGCTGACGTGTGTAGACCTGGTACACCTTTACATGACCCGGCGAAACTGGCCGCGGCACTGGAGGGTGTCCGCTTGCGAGGGGTGGCCCCGGCCCCCGATGTGCAGATGCCGACGGTGCCCACACCGACCGTGAACAGACCGAGAGGTGACGACCCGTGGCGATGACAGCCGAGGTCAAGGACGAGCTGAGCCGGTTGGTGGTCAACTCGGTGAGCGCTCGCCGCGCCGAGGTGGCCGCCCTGCTGCGCTTCGCCGGTGGGCTGCACATCGTGTCGGGGCGGGTGGTCGTCGAGGCCGAGGTCGACCTGGGCATCATCGCCCGCCGGCTCCGCAAGGACATCCACGACCTGTACGGCTACAACGCGGTGGTGCACGTGCTGTCGGCCAGCGGGATCCGCAAGGGCACCCGGTACGTGGTGCGGGTGGCCAAGGACGGCGAGGCTCTGGCCAGACAGACAGGCTTGCTGGACCTCCGTGGCCGCCCGGTGCGCGGACTTCCGGCCCAGGTGGTCGGCGGCAGCGTCGGCGACGCCGAAGCCGCTTGGCGCGGTGCGTTTCTCGCGCACGGATCGCTGACCGAGCCGGGTCGCTCCTCGGCGCTCGAGGTGAGCTGCCCGGGTCCCGAGGCGGCGCTGGCGCTGGTCGGTGCGGCCCGCCGGCTGGGGGTGAGCGCGAAGGCGCGCGAGGTTCGGGGCAGCGACCGGGTGGTGGTGCGCGACGGCGAGGCCATCGGTGCGCTGCTCACCCGGATGGGCGCTCAGGACACCCGGTTGACGTGGGAGGAGCGCCGGATGCGGCGCGAGGTCCGCGCCACCGCGAACCGGCTGGCCAACTTCGACGACGCGAACCTGCGGCGCTCGGCGCGGGCGGCGGTCGCGGCGGCTGCCCGGGTGGAGCGGGCGTTGCACATATTGGGTGACACCGTGCCGGACCACCTGTCGGCGGCGGGCCGGTTGCGGGTGGAGCACCGGCAGGCCTCGCTCGAGGAGCTCGGCCGGTTGGCCGATCCGCCCATGACGAAAGACGCTGTGGCAGGACGTATCCGACGCTTGCTGTCGATGGCCGACCGGAAGGCCAAGCAGGACGGCATCCCCGACACCGAGTCCGCGGTGACGCCCGACCTGCTCGAGGACGCTTAGCCAATCGAGCGTGCGCTCGCCACTGGTGTGGCATCCTGCGGAAGTGTCCGGGGGGACCCCGCCGTCAGGGGTCGTGACGTTTCTGTTCACCGATATCGAGGGTTCGACCCATCGGTGGGAATCCGACGCGGACGCCATGCGAGTGGATCTGGCCGCGCACGACTCGGTGTTGCGGTCGGCGATTGAATCGCACGGCGGTTTCCTTTTCAAGCACACCGGAGACGGCGCATGCGCCGCGTTCGCCTCGCCGCGCTCTGCGGTGGACGCCGCGATCGACGCCCAGCGCCGGCTGATGTTGCCCGTCCGGATGGGGCTTGCGACGGGGGAAGCAGAGTTACGGGACGGCGATTACTTCGGGACAGCACTCAACCGGGCGTCCCGGGTGATGACCGCCGGGCATGGGGGACAGGTCCTACTGGCTGATTCGACCGCGGCGCTGCTCAGCGGTGTGGCGCTGACTGATCTTGGACAGCACCGGTTACGCGATGTCACACAGCCAGTAGCGTTGTATCAGCTGTGTGCGCCCGGCTTGCGTACGGACTTCCCGCGGCCGCGAACACTCGAGTTCCGATCGGGGAACCTGCGCGCGGCCCCGACGAGCTTGATCGGGCGTGCCGGCGAACTGGCCGACATCGTTTCCGCGGTGCGCGCCCATCGGCTGGTTACGCTGACCGGCGTCGGCGGCATCGGCAAGACCCGGTTGGCGGTCGAGGTCGCAGCGAGCGTGGCCGACGAATATCCGGACGGGGTGTGGCTTTTCGAGCTAGCGGCGGTCACCGACCCGGCGTCGGTACCCGATGCGGTCGCTGCGGTGCTCGGCGTCACCCAGCAGCCGGGGAAGACGGTATGCGAATCCGTCGCGACCGCCCTCGACGGCAGGGAACGGCTCCTGGTGTTCGACAACTGCGAGCACGTCGTCGACGCCGCGGCGGACCTGGTCGCGGCGATCCTTCATCAGTCGGCCACCGTGAGGGTCCTGGCCACCAGTCGTGAAGGGCTCGGCCTGCCCGACGAAAAACCGTGGCGGGTGCAGTCATTGGACGTGAACGCTGCGGTGGAGCTGTTCGCCGAGCGCGCGGAGAGCATCTCACCCGACGAGCTCCCCGCTGTGCAGGACGTCTGCCGCCGGCTCGACGGCATCCCGTTGGCGATCGAGTTGGCGGCGTCCCGGATGTCGTCGATGTCGGTGGGCGAGGTGCGGGACAGGCTCGATCACCGCTTCCAGCTGCTCGTCGGCTCCCGACGAGGTGTGGAGCGCCATCAGACACTGCGGCACGCGGTTGCCTGGTCGTTCGGTCTCCTCGACGAGCGGGAGAAGAAGCTGCTCGAACTGTGCTCGGTGTTCGCGGGTGGGTTCGACCTCCAGAGCGCCTGCGCTGTGGGCGGTGTCGGTGAGGACGAGTACGCGACGCTCGACTTGCTCGATGCGTTGGTGAGGAAATCGCTGCTGGTTGTTGCCAAGTCGTCGACGGCTCGCACCCGGTACTCGATGCTGGAGACGATCCGCCAGTACGCCGAGGACGAACTCGTGGCGCGGGGATTGGCTGGCGAGGCGCGTCGCGCTCATGGCCGCTACTTCGCAAGCCGCGAGGCCGAGTTACTCGACCTGTGGGACAGCCCGCGACAGCGTGACGCGTACGCGTGGATCATCGATGAATTGGCGAACCTGCGCACTGCCTTTCGATGGGCGGCCGACGACGGCGACCTCGACACCGCAGCGGCGATCGTCACGGTCACCGGCTTCCTCGGACTCTGGATGGAAGTCTACGAGCCTGCTGCGTGGGCCGAGGAGATCATCGACGTGGCGAAGAGTGCGAATCATTCCCGTCTCGGCGAGCTGTATCTCGTCGCGACGACCTGTCAACTCGTCGGACGGACCGGGGATGGCATCCGCTACGCCGAGGCAAGTCATTCGGTGCTGCCCGCGGACCTTGACGACGTGGTATCCAGCCTCATCCCCTTACAGGATTCGGTCTACCTGGGCATTGGACGGCCCGATCTGTGGGCGGGGCTGTGTCGAGCGAGGCTGACGGCGAGTTCTGACACCCGGGCCTTCGCCAGGGCTGGGCTGGTGATGGCGCTGATGGCCATGGACGAGCACGCCGAAGCCATCGCGATGGCCGACGGCCTCATTGAGGCCGCGGAGGCGGCGGACAACCCAGCTGCGCTGTCATTTGCGCTGCTTTCCTACGGCACCGCCCTTCGCGATGCCGAACCGGAGATCTCGCTGGCTGCGGCGCGGCGGGGCTTACGCATCGCGAAGGACAATCAGATCCGCGCCAACGAGTCGGTCCTGGCGATGGCACTGTGCAAGTACGAGGCGGACAGCGGCGATCCCTTGGCGGCGCTGGACGGCGCGACCGTCGCGATCCGCAATTACCATGACTCGGGCACTGCCAGCGTGATCGGTGTTCCGCTTGCGAATCTCGCCTACCTGCTCGATCGTCTGGGCCGGTACGAACCGGCGGCGACGATCCTCGGCTACGCCCATACGCCAATGGCGGAAGTCACGATTCCCGGCCTCGACGGCACGATCGCTCACCTTCGCAGCGTCCTGGGCGACACGACGTACGAGGAATTGGCCCGTAAGGGCGAGGCGATGACGATGGCCACTATCACGGGTTTCGCGTATGAGCAGATCGACCAGGCTCGCGCTCAACTCGAGCAGGCACGCTGAACCTGCGGCCTCGAGGACGCCTGAGTCAGAAGGGTGGTTCGTCGGGTAGTGGCGGTGGGTCGGGTGGG
>NZ_JAUMSQ010000200.1:0-4987 GCF_030519285.1 Mycolicibacterium arseniciresistens | reverse complement strand
GAGGCGCGCCCGTGAGCACCGCCGGGTGAACGCCGTGCTGGCGGGCGCACCGCTCGCGGCGCTGTGGGGGCCGAATCCGGTGCCGCGGGCCGGCGGCCGGTGCCTGGACGTAGTGCGGCTGCTCCGCATCACCACGGGTTCGCCGGTCGTGGAGGCCACGTCGATCCGGTGTCAGGGGGTGCTGGACGCGTTCCGGGGCCGCACGTCCGCGGGCCGCCACCTGATCGAGTCCGCGAGACGCTCACTCACCGAACTCGGTATGCGTCACGCGTTGCTCGAGGTCGACCAGTTCGCGGGCATCGTCGAATTGGTGGCCGGCGAGCCCGCCTCGGCTGAGGTTTGTCTGCGGCGGGCCTACCAAGGATTTCGGCGCATGGGCCTGGAGGCGGACACCGCAGAGACGGCGGCGCTGTTGGCGAAGGCATGCCTCGCGCTCGACCGCGAGGCCGAAGCCGACGAATTGTGCTCAGAGAGCGAGCGTCTCGCCGGCCACGCGCTGAAGGCGTCGATCTCCTGGCGGACGGTACGTGCGCAGCTGTGCTCGCGCGGTGGTGACCATGACGCCGCGCGGCGAATCGCCGAGGAGGCGGTGGCGATCGCCGAGCGCACCGACGCCCTGGTAGATCACGGCGACGCGTGCCTCGCACTGGCGACGGTGCTCGCCGCCGCAGGTGATGCCGCCCAGGCGCGAGCCGCCGCTGAGCGCGCCGCCGGCCTGTACGAGCTCAAAGGCGCTGCGGCACTGGTCGCGAACGCGCGCGAGCTCGTCGGCGTGGACGTGTCGGCGTCGGTCCTGGCGCTGTCGTCGGAGTGCACCGCCGAGGAGTCGGACAATCGGTGCGTGCGAGCGTTACGAAGATTGGAAGATGCGCACGACCGCAAAGACTGGGATGGGTTCGGGCGGGTGTACGCACCGGACGTCATCGTCGAGATCCGAAGGAAGATCATCGGCTTCACGCAGGAGGATCTCCCGTCGAGCGACTGGCCAGGGCAGGTGAGGCGATTCCTCGAAGTCGACGGTTCGTACCGGCTTCGGGGAGTGATTGCGACACGAGGTGAGCATTTGGCTCTCGTCCGACTCGAGTGCAGAACCACCGACACCAGCCCCGGGGCGCCGCTGGACGAGTCGCTCCTTCTCGCAGGGCTTGACGAAGAAGAGCGGATTGCGCTGCAGGTGTCGTTCGACGTCGAAGACATGGACGCTGCATTGGCCGAACTGGATGCACAGCATGCGCGTTCGGCGACAGTACGCCGGCGGCCGCAGCCAGGAAACGCGGCAAGTCGCGCCGGAGAACGGATCATTGCACTCTTTGCCGGCGAGCGGTGGGATGACCTCGCCGACGTGTTCGCCGCCGACCTGTGCGTCGAGGACCGGCGGCGAGGATTGCGCCGCGAGAGCAACGACCCCACCACCGAGGTCGACAATCTTCGTCAACTCGCAGAGCTGGGTGTCACCCAGATCGCGATGACCCCATACGCGCTGCGGGGTGAGTGTCTCTGCCTCAGCGAGGTGACGTTCCGCGGCGACGACGTTCGCACGGGGTCCTTCGCCACCGAAACCCTTGCGGTGAACGAAGTTGACGGAGGCGGGAAGATCATCGCAATGGTCGCGTTCGATCCGGACGACATCGACGCCGCATTCGCCGAACTCGAGGCCCGCTATCTCGCCGGCGAGGCGGCGGAGCACGCGCGGGTGTGGTCGCGCACTGTCGACGCGTATGCGGCGTTCAATCGGCGGGAATTGGCCGCTATGTCTCCGGACTGCGTCAGTATCGACCACCGCCGTGGAGCCGCGTTCGAGCAAGGTGAGATGCCGGCGTATCTAGTTGCGGCGTGGGATGACTCGCCGGGAACGAGGATCCGGATCGACGAGGTGCACCGGCTGAGTGACTCCGGGGTGGTGGTGACGCACTCTTCGACGGGAACGTCGCGCGACGGCTTCGAGGCCGAATGGCGTGACGTCAACCTGATGACGATGGACGGCGGGCTGATCGACCGCAGTGAGCTGTTCAATGAAAGCGACCTCGACGTCGCGCTCGCCCGGTTTGACGAACTAAGCCGTCCTGCAACGGCACTGGAGAACTCGGCGAGCCGGGCGTACGAGCGACTGAAGGCGTACTTCGGGACTCGTGACTGGAGTGCGATCGGCACGATGTTCGCCGACAGAATCACCAATGACGATCGCCGGCACGCCGCAAACGCCGGGATCCAACAGGGCCGAAATGCGATCATCGCCGAGATCTCGAGCATCGCCGACGTCGGGATCGACACGTGGACCTCACGGGTCGTCGCGACCCGCGGCAAGCACCTGGTTCTCAATTGGGCCCGGGCATCAATCGACGAGCGCTCCGACGCATTCCACATCGATGTCCTCGACATCATCCAGACGGATGTGGACGACCGAATCATTGCCCGGATCGTCTTCGACGAAGGTGACATCGACGCCGCCTACGAAGAACTCGATGCGCGCTATTTCGCCGGCGAAGCGGCGCCACATGCGAACTCGTGGTCGGTGGTTTCCGGTGGATTCGCCTCCCTCAACAGGCGCGAAGTTCCGGCGAGGGCCCCGGATTGGACGATGGTGGACCACCGCAAGGTGACGATGTTCGCGCCCGGCGACCTCTTGGATGACATGTCGGCAATGTGGGACCTCGCTGTGAAAGCCAGGTGGTATATCGAGACCGTGCATCGGCTGAGTGGCCTCGGGGCGGTCGTCACGTATACGGGAAGTGTCACGACGAACGATGGCTTCGACGCCGAGTGGCGCGCTGTCGACCTGCTGACCGTCAGCGGCGGCATGCTCGGCCAGACCGAGCTCTACGACGAGTCAGACCTCGACGCCGCACTCGCCCGGTTCGACGAACTGAGTCGGCCGGCATCGCATCTGGAGAACGCGGCGAGCCGGGCGTACCAGCGCTTCAACTCGTGCTACCTCGCTGGCGACTGGGAGGCGCTGTTCTCGACCATGACCGACGACTTCGTCGCGGACGACCGTCGCCGGCTCGTGGGGTGGGGAAGGCAGGCGGGTCGCGAGGCTGTGATCGACCACGCGCGGGTGACCGCCGAGATCGGCGTCATGAACGCGGCATCGACGATCGTCGCGACCCGCGGCCAGCGCCTCGCTCTCATGCGCGCCCGCTTCTGGGGCAGCGACGACCGGCCTGGAGCATTCGAGTCCGAACTCCTCCATCTGGTCGAGATCGGTGCCAGAGACAAGATCACCGGGTTCGTCGCCTTCGACATCGACGACATCAGCGCTGCTCACGAAGAACTCGACGCGCGTTATCTCGCCGGCGAAGCAGCGCCCCACGCGAAGACCTACTCGGCCATCGTAGGAGCCTTCGCTGCGGTCAACCGACACGAACTTCCCGTGACGGCACGGGATTTGGTGAGCATCGATCACCGGCGGCCGATCGCGTTCGCGCCCCGAGATTTGATGTCGTATCTGCAGGCGACGCTGAACGACACACCCGACATCCGGATCAGGATCGACGCCGTTCATCGCCTGAACAGCGTCGGCGCGGTCATCACCCACGTCTGGCACAACACGTCGCAGCAGGGCTTCGACGCGGAATGGCGGGTGATCGGTCTGTCGACGCTGGACGGCGACCTGATCGATCGATGCGAGCTGTTCGACGATTCGGATCTCGACGCCGCGCTCGCCCGGTTCGACGAGCTCAGCCGACCGGCAGCCCAACTGGAGAACGCGGCGACACGCACGCGGTTGCGGGTGACGGATGCCTACAACCGGCGAGATGTGGACGGCTGCCTGGCGTTCGCGCAAGGACGCTATGAAGACCACCGCAGAGGGTTGCGCGACGAGGGCGCCGCGGACCGCGATTACGCGCTTGCGTTGCTGTCCGAGACACCCGCGAGCTGGGACTTGATGGTCGAGCCGGTAGCCGTCCGAGGGGATCGCCTGGCGCTGACTCGGGAAATGGCCCGCGACTTGGAACAGCCCGGTGCGCCGATCACCGTGGAGTTCTTGACGCTGACCGAGATCTCTGCCGACGAGACGATTTCCTACACCGCGTTCTTCGACCTCGACGACATCGGTGCCGCTTACGACGAACTCGACGCGCGTTATCTCGCCGGCGAAGCCGCATCCCACGCGAACACGTGGTCTGCGATCGTGAAGGCCAACGCGGCGTTCAACTCTCGTGAGATGCCTCCGACGACCCCGGACTGGATCAATGTCGACCATCGTCGGGGCGGGATGGCCTTCGCGCCCGGCGACCAGTCGGCGTACATCCGCGCCACGTGGGACGTCGCGCCCCACGTCACCAACCGCGTCGTGGTCGTACACCGGTTGAGCGGCCGTGGAGCGGCTTTCACGCAGCTCGTCTCGGCAACGTCTCACGACGGATTCAACGGCGAGTGGCGGGACGCCGTCATCCTGACCGTCGACGGCGACATGCTCGACCGCTGTGAGGCGTTCGACGAGGCGGACCTGGACACCGCGCTGGCCCGGTTCGACGAGCTGAACGCCTCAGCGGCGGGTGGCCGCCAGAACGCCGCGACGCGCGTCCGAACTCGGGTGGCCGACGCATTCAACAGCCGCGACAGGGCCACCTTCCTCGGCCTGGCCGCCCCGGACGGACGTTACGAGGACCGGAGAAAGGGATTGCGGGACGAGGCGACCAGCGAAGGACTGGCCAAGGTTGCGCACACGCTGTTCGACGTCGTGCCCGTCGATTGGCGGTTGGAGGTGAAACCTCTCATCCTCCGAGGACCCCGCCTGGGGCTGACTCATGACACCTACCGAACGACAGAGGAAGGGTCGACGATCACCGCCGAGCACCTGACCCTCACCGAGATCGGCGACGACGGATTGGTGCGACTGACCATACTGTTCGATATCGACGAAATCGACCTCGCCACTATAGAACTCGATGCTCTTCACTCAGCCGGGGAGGCTGCTTCCTCCCCGGGCGCAGTGTAATCCACCAAGGCGCGCCGGCGCCCGACTCAGGCGGCTGCCGGTGGT
>NZ_JAUMSQ010000020.1:0-53575 GCF_030519285.1 Mycolicibacterium arseniciresistens | reverse complement strand
GCTCCCGACGGCGGTGCCGGGTGCGGCGGCGGTGGCTGCGGCGGCGGAGGCGGTGGCTGCGGGGGTTCCTGACACCCGCGCCGATCCCAATTGTTTCGATTGCGTTTACTCCGGTTGCGGTCCAACGCATCCGACCCCACCGTTGACCGATGACAGTCGCCGAACCCGCCGACATCCTCGAACAGTCCGACGGCACCTACCGTGACCGGGTGGTGGCCGTCGAACCCGGCGGCAACGAGGCCATCGCCGAGGCCGATCGGCACGGCAGGCCCAGCCAGCTGTTCTGGACCTGGGCGTCGCCGAACCTCGAGTTCGCGACGGTGTTCGTCGGCGTGCTGGCCGTCGCCGCCTATGGCATGACGTTCTGGCAGGCCGTCGGCGGCCTCGCCCTCGGCACCGGCCTCGGCGCCCTCGCGCACTACTTCCTGTCCGCCCGCGGGCCGCTGCACGGGGTGCCGCAGATGGTGCTGGGCCGGTTGGCATTCGGCTTCCGCGGCAACGCCGTGCCCGCGGTGCTGATGTCCATCACCGCAGGGGTGGGCTGGTTCGCCACCAACAGCGTCAGCGGCGCGTACGCGCTGTCCACCCTGTTCGGCTTCGGGCCCCTGGTGGGGCTGGTCATCATCGTGCTGCTGCAGACCGGGCTGGCGTTCTTCGGCCACAACCTGGTGCAGGCGTTCGAACGCTGGACGTTCCCGCTGCTCGCGGTGATCTTCGCGGTCACCTCGGTGGTCATCCTGTGGCAGGCCGACCTCGGCGCACCCGCGGCCGAGGGCGGTGTCGGCGGCACGGGCGGCTTCCTGCTCACCGTCGGAACGGCTTTCGGCTATGCGGCGGGATGGACGCCGTATGCGGCCGACTACACGCGGTATCTGCCGGCGAGCGTATCGACCCGACGGACCGGATCCTTCGCCTCCGCCGGGCTCTTCCTCGGGTGCATCGGCCTGATGAGTGTCGGCGCCGCCTCGGTGACCATCGGCGCCGGTGACGCGCTGGGGGACCCCACCGCCTCCTTCACGGCCCCGCTCGCCGGATGGCTGGCCGGAGCCACGCTGCTGGCCATCGCGATCGGCGCGATCGCGGCAAACTCGATCAACGTCTATTCGGGCGCAATGGCTTTCGTGACCATCGGGATCAAGTTGCCGCCGCACATCGCCCGCGCGCTGGTGACGGTGTTCTTCGGCGTGGCCGGGTTCCTCGTCGCGTGGTGGGCCCTGCCCGACGCGGCGCACAGCTACGAGGCGTTCCTGCTGATCATCGCCTACTGGATCGGTCCGTGGCTGGGAGTGGTGTTCGCCGACCAGTACCTGCGCCGCGGCCAGCGGGTGGCCGGATTGCTCTATGACCGTTCGTACACCAACTGGCCGGGCCTGCTGTCCTTCGGCATCGGACTCGTCGTGTCGGTGCTGCTGTTCTGCAACCAGCAGAAGTTCGTCGGCTTCGCCGCACGCGAGCTGCCCGGGCTGGGCGACGTCACGTTCTATGTCGGCTTCCTGCTGGCCGGTGGCTGCTATCTGCTGATGTGCCGCGCCCGTATCGCCGCGGAGCGTCTCGCGGTATGACGTCACCGCAGGACATGCTCGAGGTCGCGTATCGGGAAGCGCGACAAGGGCTTGCCGAGGGCGGCATCCCGATCGGTGCGGCGCTGTTCGCGGTGGACGGCACACTGCTCGGCAGCGGACACAACCGAAGGGTGCAGGAGGACGATCCCTCCATCCACGCCGAGACCGACGCATTCCGGGCCGCGGGCAGGCAGCGCGACTACCGGTCCACGGTGATGGTGACCACGCTGTCGCCGTGCTGGTACTGCAGCGGACTGGTGCGGCAGTTCAACATCGGCGCGGTGCTGATCGGCGAGGCCCGCACGTTCTCCGGCGGCCACGAGTGGCTGGCCGAGTACGGTGTGTCGGTGACCGTCCTCGACGACGACCGATGTGCGGACATGATGCGCGAGTTCATCGCTGCCCGACCCGGTCTGTGGAACGAAGACATCGGAGTCGCGCAGTGAGTTCGATTGCCACCGTGGACCTCTCCCGCTGGCGCGCGGGCGGTTCAGGTGCCCAAAGGGTGGCCACCGAGGTCGACGACAGCCTGCAGCGCGCCGGTTTCATCCTGGTCACCGGTCACGGCGTGGACGCCGCACTGGCGGCCGACGTCCGCGCCGCCGCCCGCGCCTTCTTCGCCCAGCCGGTGACGGTCAAGCAGCGCTACGCGGTGCCGGTGGGCGGGCACGGCTGGATCGGGCCCGGCGCCGAAGCCAACGGCTACGCCGAGGGCACCGAGACGCCGCCGGATCTCAAGGAGAGCTTCAGCCTCGGCGCGGAGACGCAGACCGGCGATGCCGACGTGGACCGGATCTGGTTCGCGCCCAACGTCTGGCCCTCTGAAGTGCCGGGTCTGCGCTCCCTGGTGACCGCCTACACCGACGCGGTGCGGCAGGTGGCCGACGAGTTGCTCGCGTTGTTCGCGCACGCGCTGAAGCTGCCGGACAACCCGTTCGCGACGCTCGCCGACCGGCCGACGTGGACGATGAACATCAACCACTACCCGCCGGTGAGCGTGGTCGGCGAGCCCGAGCCGGGCCAGTTCCGGATCGGCCCGCACACCGACTTCGGCACCGTCACCATCCTCGACCGCGAACCGGGGGCAGGCGGTCTGCAGATCTACTCGGAGGCCGACGGCTGGACCGACGCGCCCTACGACCCGGACGCGCTGACCGTCAACATCGGCGACCTGCTCGAGTACTGGAGCGGGCGGCGCTGGCCGTCGGGCCGGCACCGCGTCCTGCCGCCTCAACCGCACGCCCCCGAAGAGGACCTCGTCTCGCTGATCTATTTCTACGAGGCCAACCACGACGCCCGCGTGACGCCGCTCGCGCCACCGGTCGGGCGGGTGGCGGGGTTGACGCCGGTCACCTGCTCGGATTTCATCAAGGAGCGGCTGGACGCGATCACGGTGTCCTGACACCGGCGTCTGCCACAATGGCCGCCATGCGTGTCTATCTCGGTGCCGACCATGCCGGTTTCGAACTCAAGCAGGCGATCATCGAGCACCTGGAGGCCGGCGGTCATGAGCCGATCGACTGCGGCGCTCACAGCTACGACGCCGAGGACGACTACCCGGCGTTCTGCATCGCCGCCGCGCTGAAGACGCTGGCCGACCCGGAGAGCCTGGGCATCGTGCTCGGCGGCTCGGGCAACGGTGAGCAGATCGCGGCCAACAAGGTGCCCGGCATCCGCTGCGCGCTGGCGTGGAGCACCGAGACGGCGTCACTGGCCCGCCAGCACAACAACGCCCAGGTGATCGGCATCGGCGGGCGGATGCACACCCGCGAGGAGGCGCTCGCCATCGTCGACGCCTTCGTCACCACCCCGTGGTCGGAAGCCGAGCGGCACCAGCGCCGCATCGACATCCTCGCCAAGTACGAGCAGACGCACGTCCCCCCGCCGGTGCCGGGGGCGCCGGAGTAGCGATGCCTGAGGGGCACACGCTGCACCGGCTCGCCCGGTTGCATCAGAAGCGCTTCAAGGGCCGTCGGATGCGGGTGAGCAGCCCGCAGAGCCGGTTCGCCGACGGCGCCGCGATGGTCGACGGCCGCACCTTCACCGGTGCCAGCGCCTGGGGCAAGCACCTGTTCCACCACTACGACGGCGGCCGGATCGTGCACGTACACCTCGGGTTGTACGGCCGGTTCGACGACTTCACCCTCACTCCCGGCGACCCGCCGCCCGATCCGGTCGGCCAGGTGCGCATGCGCATCTTCAGCAGTGAGTACGGCGCCGATCTGCGCGGTCCGACGGCCTGCGAGGTGGTCGACGAGGCGCAGGTCTCCGACATCCTGGCCAGGCTGGGGCCCGATCCGCTGCGCCGGGACGCCGATCCGAGCACCGCCTGGGCGCGGATCGTGAAGTCCCGTCGGCCGATCGGCGCGCTGCTGATGGACCAGACGGTGCTCGCCGGCGTCGGCAACGTCTACCGCAACGAGCTGCTGTACCGCCACCGCATCGACCCCTACCGCACCGGAACCGACGTCGCCTCAGGTGAATTCGACGCCATGTGGACCGACCTGGTGGACCTGATGAAGGTCGGTGTGCGGCGCGGCAGGATCATCACGCTGAGACCGGACGACGACCACGGCGCACCGTCGTACCGCAAGGGCAGACCGCGCACCTACGTCTACCGCCGGGCGCTCGAGCCGTGCCGGATCTGCGACACCCCGATCCGCACCGCGGTGCTGGAGGGCCGCAACCTGTTCTGGTGCCCGCACTGCCAGCGCTGAAGGTGAGCGGGCGCGGCGCCGCTTTTGACGAGAGAATCGGCGCGTGGAACTGATCCTGGTAGTCGTCGGCGCCATCGTGGTCACCGCCATCGCCCACCGGCGCGGCCTGGAACCCGCGCTCATCATCGTCGTCATCGGCGGCGCGGTGTCCTTCCTGCCCGAGTTCGAGCCGCCCGAACTGGATTCGCACATCCTGCTCACGGTGGTCCTGCCGCCGCTGCTCTACTCCGCGGCGCTGAACTTCTCCTTCCCGACGTTCCTGCGCAACATCCGCCCGATCCTCGGCCTCGGCGTCGGCCTCGTGGTGGTGTCCGCGTTCGCGGTGGCGATGGTGTCCTCCTGGCTGGTGGTGGTGCCGCTGACGTTCGCCACCGCGCTGGTGCTCGGCGCGATCGTCGCGCCGCCCGACGCCGTCACCGCCGTGGCGGTGGGACGCAAGCTCGGGCTACCCAAGCGGGTGATGGCGATCCTGACCGGCGAGAGCCTCATCAACGACGCCGCGGCGCTGACGTTGTTCTCCATCGCGGTGGCGCAGGTCGCCGGAAGCCACACGTTCATCGAGAACCCATTCCTGCTGTTCGGCTACAGCGCGCTCGTCGGACCGGTCGTCGGCGGCGTGCTGGGCTACGTCACGCTGTGGATCCGCCGCAGGCTGGCCAATCCCGGCCTGGAGACGGTGCAGGGCCTGGTGGTCCCGTTCGCCGCGTTCATCGCCGCCGAGGAACTGCACGCCTCCGGCGTGCTGGCCGTCGTCGTCGCCGGCTTCGTGGTCGGCAACGGCACCCTGGACGCCGGCTACCAGACGCGGCTGCAGGAGCGCTACGTGTGGAACTCGGTCGACGTGCTGCTCGAGGCGTTCGTCTTCGCCTACATCGGCCTTCACCTGCGGTTCGTGCTGGAGGACCTGCGGGAGGCGCACGAGTCGCTCGTCGAGGTGGCCGTCGCATCGGTGATCGTGCTGCTGATCGTCCTGGTGATCCGGCCGCTGTCGGTGTTCGCGATCTTCGGCCGCAACAAGCTGTCCAGCCACGTCGGGAACCGGCTCAGCGTGCCGGTCCCGGTCGGTGGCCGCGGCGCGCTGGGCACGCGGCAGCGCAAGAGACCCAGCGCGGGTTGGCGCGCCCGCATCGACCGGCGGTCGCTGTCATGGCAGGAGAACGTGGTGGTGTCGTGGACGGGGATGCGCGGCGTGGTCACGCTGGCCGCCGCGGCCGCCATCCCGGCGACGACGGCGGCGGGGGATCCGTTCCCCGAGCGCGCCACCATCCAGGCCATCGCCTTCGTGGTCAGCGTCGGCACCCTGCTCATCCAGGGCTGGACGCTGCCGGTGCTCATCCGCAGGCTGCAGATCTCCCGGTTCTCCGACGACCACGCCGCCGACCGCGAGGAGGAACTCAAGGCCGAACGCGTCGTCCACGATGCGCTCGACGCCGTGCTCGCCGAATTCCGCGCCAACCCGCCGGAGAACATGGACCCGCGGGTGCTCGCCGAGATCCGCGCGGCGATCACCCGGCAGTCCGAGGAGATCGACGAGATGCCCGACCCCGAGGCGCCGACCAAGCGGGCGAAGGTCTACTCGGCGCTCTACCGCGACGTGCTCGCCGCCCAGCGGGCCGCGCTCATCGCCGAGCGTGACGAGGGGCGAATAGAGGACGAGGCCGTGCGCGCGATGCTCGAGCGGCTCGACCTGCAGGAGGCCGGAGTGTCGGCACGACTCGAGAGCCGCTTCTAGCGTCGGGAGGGCTCGAACCTGAGCTCGTGTGCGCTAATTCGAAAACTTCGCGCACACAAGTTCAGACTCGGCGGTCAGAAGCCGCCGAAGTCGCCGCCGCCGAAATCGCCGCCGCCCCAGCCGCCGCCGTCACCGCCGCCCCAGCCACCGCCGTCACCGCCGCCGCCGTCGAAGCCACCCGCGTCGCCGCCGTCGGCGCCCTCCGCGCCCTGGTCGTAGCCCTGGGCGAACCCCTGCTCGTAACCCGTACCGGCCATCCCGGAGAACAACGCGCTGAACAGGAGCACCGAGCCGACACCCCACGCGCCGGCGACCAGCGCCGGCTTCCACCATGGCTCGGAGTACCAGCCCGCAGGCACCGGGCGACCCGCAACGGTGCCTCCCGGGTAGTAATTCGGGGTGCGTTGCGACGGGCTCGGCGACGCCTGGATCTCGCGGCCCTCGAACTCGACGCTGCGGGACTCGGTCACCGAGCCTGCGGTGCGCTGGCCGGCCAGCGACTCGAGCTCCGGCCCGGGGTCCATGCCCATCGCGACCCGGGCCGCCCGCACGTAGTAGAGGCCCTCGACCGCGCTCTCCTTGGCCAGCAGTGCCTGCTTCGCCGTCGTCGCCTGGTCGATCTGCGACGAGGCGGCGGTGTAGCGCTCCGACGCGTCGGCCATCGCCTGTTTGGAGGCGTCGTCGTTGCCGCTGAGGTTGAGCACCTGGCCGCCGAGGCGTTCGATCACCCGGCGGGCGTCAGCCTTGGCGTCGGCCAGCGACTCCGCCGAACGCTTGCCCGCCGACTTCGAGGCGGTGTACACCACGACGGCGATCGTCGCGACGACCAGGACGATGAGCACGAGCAGAACGCCGTTCATGCCTTTCAGCGTACCGACAGGAATGGTCGCGACCGGGTGCGCGAGATTCAGTCCTGAGCGACTCTCAGGGCGGCGTAGACCTCGTCGGAGAGCGCCAGGCTGCGCGGGTCGGCGTTGCACTTCGTGGCGTCGAACCGGTTCATCACGTAGGCGTAGCCGATGCGGTGTTCGAGGTCGGCGAACGCGAAGGAGCCCCCGGACCCGCCGTGCCCGAACGACCGCGGGTTCGGACCGGCGACGCGGCGCTGGTTGAGCATGTAGCCCAGTCCCCACCCGTGATCGGCGACGCGCGATCCGAGCACCAGGTCGGTGTCGTTGCCGCCCTGGCAGATTCGCACCAGGTCGAGGTGCTCGGGGGAGAGCAGCTTGCCCTGGGCCAGGGCGTTGTAGAAGGTGGCCATGCCGATCGCGGACACGTGGGCGTTGGTGGCGGGGAACTCGCCGAGGCGCCACCGCGTCAGCGCGTGTGAGCCCAGCTCGTCGTCGGGGATGTGGCCCATGGCGACCGACAGTCCGGCCTTCGGGTGCTCGGCCAGCGAGACCGGCATGGCGGGTGCGTCGCCCGCGGCGAGCACGTCGCGGATGTGCGGCTTGCCGATCATGTCGGCGCACCGGTGGTGTTCGGCGGCGAGCAGGCCGATGTGCACGTCGATGCCCAGCGGCTCGGCGATCTCGGTGCGCAGGTACTGGCCCAGGGTTCGGCCGGTCACCCGGCGGACCAGTTCACCGAGGATGAATCCGAAGCTGACCATGTGGTAGCCCTGCGCGCTGCCCGGTGACCACCAGGGTTCGGCCGCGGCCAGCCGCGCGCAGACCGCGTCCCAGTCGGTGGTGTCCGACCAGTGCAGCGGGGCGCGCGGTCCGATCACCCCCGAGCGGTGTGCCAGCACCATGGCGACCGTGATGTCCTGCTTGCCGGCTTGTGCGAACTCGGGCCAGTAGGCGGCCACCGGCGCGTACAGGTCGAGCTCGCCGCGGTCGGCCAGCAGGTGGATGCAGGTGCTCGTCAGGCCTTTCGATCCGGAGAAGACACTGGCGAGGGTGTCGCGCCGCCACGGTCGTCGCGCGGCGGCGTCGGCGTGCCCGCCCCACAGGTCGACGACCAGGTCGCCCTCCACCCAGACGGCCACCGCGGCGCCCACGTCGTCGCGTTCGGTGAAGTTCGCCTCGAACGCGTCGCGCACCTTGGCGAACAGCGGATCACAGCGGCCGTGCACGGGCTTGTCTGTCACTGTTCCCCTGTCCGGGCGCCGCCGGCCCCGTCGGGTCGAGGCGAAAAGCCAACTCGCGCAATTTGACTGACGATGCTATCGGCCGAAACGGCGACGGCGGCCGAGGCGATCGGATCGTTACGCGGTCGGTACCGATCGGTGTCACGGCATGATTGCTGGTGTCCGCTTCAGCGAATCGAGGGATTCGCACGGTGCGGCGGTCGGGAAGGCCGCATACTGAGCGCCTGCGCTCGACCACAATGGGGAGAATCATGAAGTTTCAAGCGATTTCGGGCGTGGCGGGGGCCGCGGCGGTTATCGCGGCCGCAGCCGTGTGGTCGCCGGGTGTCGCGAATGCGGCGAACGACGGATTGTTCAGCGGCACGTACGTCATCGCCCCGTTCGGCGACACCGTTCACGTCACGTCCGATTGCCCCGAGTGCGACGCCGTCGGCACGGGTCCGTCGAGGACGGTGGTCATGAACTGGAACGGCGTCGGCTGGCAGCACACCCACGAACTGGCGGGCTGTGGTGTGGCCACCGGCACCGGGACGCCGACCGTCGTGACCGACGGCTACGTCCAGGAGCTGACGCTGGTGTCGGTGAGCAGCTGCCCGGCGGCGAACATCACAGCGGTATGGACGCGCGTCGGCCCCTGATTCTGATCGCCGCGCCAGGCCCTGATCCGCCAACATCCCGCCTACCTGATCAGCTTCAAGCGAAGCAAACCGAAGGGACGACCTCGTGTTCAAGCTCTACACCGCCAGCGCGATTCTCGCCGGGGTGGGCGCGTGCGGCGTCGTCGCATTCGCTCCGATCGCCGGTGCGCAGGATCCGCCGTGTGAACAGCGGCCGCCAGACCAACAGCAGCAGTGCCAGCAGGACCGGGCCGCCGGCATCGCCGGCCAGGTCGAGGGCGCCCTGGAACAGGGGCAAGACGCCCTGCAACAGGGGCAAGACGCCGTGCGCCAGGGCCCGGTCAAGCCTTTGATCGACCCGGCAACGGGCAAGGCCAACCCCGGCCCAACTGGCCTGCGCGTACTGATAAATGGCGTTGATACCTGTTTGCCGGTCGGGGTACCTGCTCCTCTGGGAGCCGACGTGCGGATTGTCCCGGGCGATATGACCGGGCACTGCATCTTGGGGCCGTAGAAGGTCCGACGCCAGCGCAGAAAACTGGCCACCACCTGCGATAACTGGCCTGTCGAGCCGTTCTGTGGAGCGGGCGACGGGAATCGAACCCGCGTAGCTAGTTTGGAAGACTAGGGCTCTACCATTGAGCTACGCCCGCATGTTGTGCACCGCAGATCGTACCGGCGCGCCGTCGATCAAGGCCAATTGGCTGCCGCGCGCGCATGCGTGCCGCCGGCAACACGTAGTATCTCGCGTGGTCAGTGACGCGCGTGCGGGCGACGAGGACCACCTTCGGGGTGTAGCGCAGCTTGGTAGCGCATCCGCTTTGGGAGCGGAAGGCCGCAGGTTCAAATCCTGTCACCCCGACAGCACCACCCATATTCAGACATCGAGGAGTCAAAGAGCGTGAAGAGCACCGTCGAGAAGTTGAGCCCCACCCGGGTGCGCATCAACGTGGAGGTGCCCTTCACGGAACTGGAGCCCGATTTCGACCGCGCTTTCAAGCAGCTGGCCCAGCAGGTCCGGCTGCCCGGCTTCCGGCCCGGCAAGGCGCCGCGCAAGTTGCTCGAGGCGCGCGTCGGCCGTGAGGCGATGCTCGACCAGGTCGTCGGCGAGGCCGTTCCCGGCAAGTACTCCGAGGCGATCACCACCTCCGAGGTGCAGCCGCTGGGCCAGCCCGAGATCGAGATCACCAACAAGGAGTACGGCGAGGACCTGGTCTTCACCGCCGAGGTCGACGTCCGGCCCGAGATCGAGCTGCCCGATCTGGAATCCCTGACGATCACCGTCGACCCGATCGAGGTCGGCGACGACGAGGTCGACGCGGAGCTGCAGAACCTGCGTGCCCGGTTCGGCACCCTCACCGGTGTCGACCGGCCGGCCGCCGAGGGCGACTTCGTGTCCATCGACCTGTCGGCCACCGTCGACGGCGAGCCGGTGCCCGAGGCCGCCACCGAGGGCCTGTCCCACGAGGTCGGCTCCGGTCAGCTCATCGACGGCCTCGACGAGGCGATCACCGGGCTCTCCGAGGGCGAGAGCAAGGACTTCACCACCACGCTCGCCGCAGGTGAGTACGCAGGCCGCGAGGCCGTGGTCACCGTCACCGTCAAGTCGGTCAAGGAGCGCGAGCTGCCCGAGCCCGATGACGAGTTCGCCCAGCTGGCAAGCGAATTCGACACCTTCGAGGAGCTGCGCGAGAGCCTGGTCGAGCAGGTCCGCCGGGTCAAGCGCGTTACCCAGGCCGAGCAGATCCGTGACCGCGCGCTCGAGGCGCTGCTGGAGCAGACCGAGATCCCGCTGCCCGAGAAGGTGGTGCAGGCCCAGGTCGACGACACGGTGCACAACGCGATCCACGGCCTCGACCACGACGAGGAGCGGTTCGCCGAGCAGCTCGCCGAGCAGGGCAGCACCCGCGAGGAGTTCGACGCGGAGACCCGCAGCGATGCCGAGAAGGCCGTCAAGACCCAGCTGCTGATGGATGCGGTGGCCGACAAGCTCGACATCCAGGTCGGCCAGAACGACCTGACCGAGCGCCTGGTGCTGATGTCACGCCAGTACGGCATCGAGCCGCAGCAGCTGCTGCAGGTGCTGCAGCAGAACAATCAGCTGCCGGCGATGTTCGCCGACGTGCGGCGCGGGCTGACCATCGCCGCGGTGGTGCACGCCGCGACGGTCACCGACACCGAGGGCACGGTCATCGACACCACGGAGTTCTTCGGGCCCGCCGGCGAGGCTGACGCCGAGGGCGACGTCACCGCCGAGGCCGACGACGCCGCCGCCGAGGACGACACCGCCGACGAGGCCGATGACGACGCAGCCGAGGACGCCGACAGCAAGTGACGCTGTGAGCGAACGCGCCCCCGTCAGGGAGTGCGGCGCGGCGCGGTTTGGTTAGTGTCGGTGAAGACAACCGATGAAGTTCGAGAGCGACGAAGACGTACGAGAAAGAGGTACTCAGCCGATGACGGAAATGCGTGGCGGGTCGCCAGGGCTCACGCTGCAGGACTCGGTCTACGAGCGGTTGCTCGCCGAGCGCATCATATTCTTGGGCTCTCAGGTCGACGATGACATCGCCAACCGGATCTGTGCGCAGATCCTGTTGCTGTCGGCCGAGGACCCCGTCAAGGACATCCACCTGTACATCAACTCGCCCGGCGGCTCGATCAGCGCCGGCATGGCGATCTACGACACCATGGTGCTCGCGCCGTGCGACGTGGCGACCTATGGCATGGGTATGGCCGCATCGATGGGTGAGTTCCTGCTCGCGGCGGGTACCAAGGGCAAGCGCTACGCCCTGCCGCACGCCCGCATCCTGATGCACCAGCCGTTGGGCGGCATCACCGGTGGCGCGGCGGACATCGCGATCCAGGCCGAGCAGTTCTCCTCGATCAAGAAGGAGATGTTCCGGCTGAACGCCGAGTTCACCGGTCAGACCATCGAGCGCATCGAAGCCGACTCCGATCGCGACCGCTGGTTCACCGCGCAGGAAGCCCTCGAGTACGGCTTCGTCGACCACATCATCACCAGCGCCAGCATCAACGACGGAGTGGCACCCTGATGACCAATCACACTGACCCCCGCGTCATGCCCCAGGCCCGCTACATCCTGCCGTCGTTCATCGAGCACTCGAGCTTCGGCGTCAAGGAGTCCAACCCGTACAACAAGCTGTTCGAGGAGCGCATCATCTTCCTCGGCGTGCAGGTCGACGACGCGTCGGCCAACGACATCATGGCCCAGCTGCTGGTCCTGGAGTCGCTGGATCCCGACCGCGACATCACCATGTACATCAACTCGCCCGGTGGCTCGTTCACCTCGCTGATGGCGATCTACGACACCATGCAGTACGTGCGTGCCGACATCCAGACCGTGTGCCTGGGCCAGGCGGCTTCGGCCGCGGCGGTGCTGCTGGCGGCAGGAACGCCAGGTAAGCGGCTTGCGCTGCCCAACGCCCGCATCCTGATTCATCAGCCGGCGCTGTCCGGTGTGATCCAGGGGCAGTTCTCCGACCTGGAGATCCAGGCCAAGGAGATCGAGCGGATGCGCACGCTGATGGAGACGACGCTGGCGGGCCACACCGGCAAGTCCGCCGAGCAGATCCGCAAGGACACCGACCGCGACAAGATCCTCACCGCCGCCGAGGCCAAGGATTACGGCGTCATCGACACGGTGCTCGAGTACCGCAAGCTGTCGGCGCAGAAGAAGTAGCCGGACGACCCCGGTTGGATCCGCTAACCGACGGTGGTTCCGGGTTGGGCGACCGGCCGAGGGCGCGGTGTCGGCGTCGGAAGCGGCGTGCCGGGTGGGGGCTCGTCGGACACGCCCGCCGTAGCGCCGGGGGCGATCGGCACGGCGTCGACTTTGCGCGGCGGTGGGGAGGTGCACCAACCGGAGATCGGTCCGCCGACCCAGACGCCTCCGCTGTCGGCACAACAATGTGCGATTCGGTCGGCGTAGTCATCAGCCGCGAGGACACCGTTGACGTAGTCGTTGTCCGCTTTGGTGACGCAGCTGTCGTAGACACCGATATCCCAGACCGGCTTGCCGTTCGCAACGGCGGACGCGCCGAGCGTGAGGCCCAGGCCCACGGTGGTGATCGCGACTGCGCGTGCGGCGAATTGGATCTTCATGTCTGGCTCCGATCAAGCGGTGGCGGTTGCGGCTCGTTGGAAGAAATTCTGCGGATCACACCGACTTGCCGAAATCACCGCGAAGCCAGACTCCGCTGCCGAAATGAAAAGGTTTCCTAGCCGCCGGGCAAGCGAGTGTCGTGCGTCAGCGCTCAGTGAACGGGAGTTCGCCTCGGACTCGGCCTTCGGTATCGTGGACGAAGCGCGCGCTCTCGGTCTGGTAACGGCGGCGACACGCCAGCGCGTCCGGAGCGTTCCAGCGGTTATCAGGCGATATGTTGGCGCGACAGTTGAATACCACCGACGCGATTCGGCTCTAACGGTCGCACCGCGCCGGAGCAAGCGGGTAGCGTCGGGAACTACGCCTCGGCGACGCCCGAAGTGAACCACCAGTCCGATTCACCGACTTGTGAACAGGAAGTAGGCCTCCACCACCATGGCACGTATCGGAGACGGCGGTGACCTGCTGAAGTGCTCGTTCTGTGGCAAGAGTCAGAAGCAGGTGAAGAAGCTCATCGCGGGTCCCGGTGTGTACATCTGCGACGAGTGCATCGACCTGTGCAACGAGATCATCGAAGAGGAGTTGGCCGACGCCGACGACGTCAAACTCGATGAACTCCCCAAGCCTGCGGAGATCCGCGACTTCCTCGAGGGCTATGTCATCGGGCAGGACACCGCCAAGCGCACGCTCGCAGTGGCGGTCTACAACCACTACAAGCGCATCCAGGCGGGGGAGAAGTCGCGCGATTCGCGCGCCGAGGCCGTCGAGCTGACCAAGTCCAACATCCTGATGCTGGGCCCGACCGGCTGCGGCAAGACCTACCTCGCCCAGACGCTGGCCAAGATGCTCAACGTCCCGTTCGCGATCGCCGATGCCACCGCGCTCACCGAGGCCGGCTACGTCGGTGAGGACGTCGAGAACATCCTCCTCAAGCTGATCCAGGCCGCCGACTACGACGTCAAGCGCGCCGAGACCGGCATCATCTACATCGACGAGGTCGACAAGATCGCCCGTAAGAGCGAGAACCCGTCGATCACCCGCGACGTGTCCGGTGAGGGCGTGCAGCAGGCGCTGCTGAAGATCCTCGAGGGCACCCAGGCGTCGGTGCCCCCGCAGGGCGGCCGCAAGCACCCGCACCAGGAATTCATCCAGATCGACACCACCAACGTGCTGTTCATCGTGGCCGGCGCGTTCGCCGGGCTCGAGCGGATCGTGCAGGACCGCGTCGGCAAGCGCGGGCTTGGCTTCGGCGCCGAGGTGCATTCGAAGGCCGAGATCGACACCCAGGACCACTTCGCGGAGGTCATGCCCGAAGACCTCATCAAGTTCGGTCTGATTCCCGAGTTCATCGGTCGCCTGCCTGTCGTCGCATCGGTGACGAACCTGGACAAGGAATCGCTGGTGCAGATCCTGTCCACGCCGAAGAACGCGCTGGTGAAGCAGTACACCCGGCTGTTCGAGATGGACGGCGTCGAGCTCGAGTTCGACGAGGACGCCCTCGACGCGATCGCCGACCAGGCGATCCACCGCGGCACCGGTGCCCGTGGTCTGCGCGCCATCATGGAAGAAGTCCTGCTGCCGGTGATGTACGACATCCCCAGCCGCGACGACGTCGCCAAGGTGGTCGTCACCAAGGAGACCGTGCAGGACAACGTGCTGCCGACGATCGTGCCGCGCAAGCCGACGCGCGCCGAACGCCGCGACAAGAGCGCCTGATCTGACCCGCTGACCGCCGCGCGGGGGCATGATGTCCCCGAACGGGGGGTCGCGCATGGGCAGAACCGAAGGCGACAGCTGGGACATCAGCGAGAACGTCGGCACCACCGCGCTCGCCACCGCGATGGTCCGGGCGGCAGAGACAACCCGCGACGATCGACTGACGGCCGACCCGTTCGCTCAGCACTTCCTCAACGCGGCGGTCGCGCGAGGTTGGAAGAATCCGTACGCCACTGAGGCCTGGAACCGCAATGAGTACGACGACCCGGCCGTGGCACGTTTCCGGCAGGCGTCGACGGACTGGGCCGCCTGCCGCACCCGCTTCATCGACGATTTCCTGACCGTGGGTGGCGAACGCCAGGTCGTGATCCTCGCGGCCGGTCTCGACGCCAGAGCCTGGCGGCTGACGTGGCCCCATGCCACCGTCGTCTACGAGCTCGACCAGCCGGGCGTTCTCGAGTTCAAGGACGACACCATGCGGGCGCACGATGCCGAACCCGCCATCGCCCGTCGGGCGGTTCCGATCGACCTGCGCCGTGATTGGCCGGCGGCCTTGACCGCCGCGGGCTTCGATCCGGGTGAGCCGACGGCATGGGTGGCGGAGGGCTTGCTGCCATACCTCCCGCCGGCCGCCCAGGATCTGCTGTTCGAACGTATTCACCAATTCAGCGCTGCACGAAGCCGACTCGTGGTGGATGCCTATACACCCGAGTTCTACGCAAACACCGCCGAGACGTTCCGGCGGATGAACGAGACGACCCGCGAAGACGTCTACTCTGGCGAGGAACTGTTCTTCGCTGGGGAACGCGCCGATGTCGTTGAGTGGCTGGCCGACCGGGGCTGGTCAACCCGTGCAGCGGTCGCGGTCGATGTGATGGCACAGTTCGGCAGGCCCGCACCCGACGACGTTCCAGCCGGGTCGTTGAGCAGTACCTTCGTCACCGCGCTCCGCTGAGCAGCGGGACGGCAGCGTCGTCCCCTCCTCGACGCTGCCGTCCCTTCTGCTGGTGGCTCATGCCGTGCCGACGGCGGCCACCTCTTCCCCCTGGCGTATCGCGACCGGCGCGCAGACGCAGACGACTGCCGGTGCGGTGTGGATCCCCTCCGGTGAGCGGTGCACGACGGCGAACTGGACGGCATCGCTGTCATCGCGGCGGGTCTGCTGCAGCACGGCCTCGGTGAGGCCGGCCCGGTCCGACTCGGTCAGCTCCCTGGCATGTGCCTGCTCGACAGCCCGCCGGTCGGCGCCCGTCAGTCCGAAATGCACCTCACGCCAGCCGTCCCAGCCGTCCGGGCCGTGTTCGCGCCAGACCAGCACCGGCTCGGGGGCCGACGATGTGAGCAGGCCGCACACCGAGCTGACGAGTCCCCAGATCAGGAACGCGGTGATCGCGACGAACTGCAGCTCGGTCAGCATGGTTCGAGCCTGCGGGCCGCAGCGTGCAAGCGCATGAGTAGTCGACTACGCGACTTCGCGCGGCGCCACATTGCCGCGCTCGGCGATCACGTCGTGCACGAGCGCGGCGATCTCGGCGACGCCGTCGCGCCGGGCATAGCCGGCGGCGAGGTCGCGGGCTCTGCGCCCGTAGCGGTCGTCGTCGAGCACCGCACGAACCGCGGTGCGCACCGCTTCCGGTGACGGTGTGCCTGTGCGCAGGTCGATGCCCGCACCGGCCCAGGCCACCCGGGCCGCCACCTCCGGCTTGTCCTCGGTGTCACCGGCCACCACCAGCGGCACCCCGGCGCTGAGCGCGCGCTGTACGGCGCCGTAGCCGCCGTTGGTCACCATGACGTCGACCTTGGGCAGCAGCAGGTCGTGCGGGATGTATTCGGCGACATGGACATTGCTGGGCAGCGGAATCCTCAGGTCGGTCACCGGCCGGCCACCGGTGGTGGCGACCACGGTGACGTCCTCACCGCCCAGTGCGGCGATCGTCGGTGCGAGCAGTCGGCCGAGGTCGGCGTTGTCGATGGTGCCCTGGGTGACGTGCACGATCGGGCGTGCCGTGTCGAGCTGTTCCCACCAGGACGGAAGCGTCACGCCGGATGACGGTGCGGGATGAACCGCGCCGACGTATCGCACGGTGGTGGGCAGATCGCTACGCGGATAGTCGAATTCGGGGATGGTCGGCGCGATGTAGCGGTCGGCCAGCAATCCCGCGTCCAGGACGAAGGTCCGCAGCGGGCCGGCGCCGAGGCGGTTCACCACGTCCTCGGCCGCCCGCTGCGACTCCCGCAGCAGCACCTTCTGAGCGAGGACGGTGAGTGCCCGGTTCCGCAACCGGCCCGGCCACGACGACGAGGGCGCCATGCCGAGGCCGCCCGGTGCGGTGTCGCGGCTGGTGATCATCAGCGGTGTGGTGGTGTAGGCGAGCACCGGGGGCCGGCCGGCCCGGTCGCCGAGCAGCAGCGGCAGCACACCCAGGAAGGCGGCGTCGACGATCACGGCGTCGAACCTGTTGTGCGCCAGGACTTCGGATAGCGCGCGGGCCTGGTGCGGCATCGGTGCGACGAACAGGTGGGTGATGTCGAAGTTGACCCGTGCGACACCCGTCGTCTCGGCTCGCCCCGGGAAGTCGATGTCGAGGCGCGACAGATCGAAGTCGGCCTCAGTGGGAATGGCGGCCGGCGTGGCGCCGACAGCACGGACCCGTTCGGCGTGGGTGGCCGACGTCAGCACGGTGACGCGGTCGCCTCGGTCGATCAGTCCGGCGGCGACGCTGAGCAGCGGGCTCACGTGGCCGATCGGGGGCATCGCGACGATCAAGATCTCCGCCATGGGAGGGCTCCTTCGAGTGGTCGATTGTGTTCCGACCACTCCTACGAGCCACCGCCGTCAAAGGTTCACCGCGCGAGGCGGACGCTACCCGCCGCTCCGCCACGGCATGCGCGATCGCCGGGCCTGACGCCGCCGCTCCAGGGCGCTGCGCAGCCCGTATCGCACGTGGGGATCCGCCGGCCATGCTGGGTCGCCGTCGAATCGCCGCTCGGACGCGGTCTCCGGGGCGTCGTCCACCGTGGCGGTCAGGAACCGGTCCGGCAGCGCGAGTTTGTGGATGGTGCGCAGGGTGAGGAAGTACTGCCGGGCCAGCGGGCCGGTGGTGTAGGGCAGGTCGTACTTCTCGCACAGCTGCCGCACCGACACCGCGATCTCCGGAAGGCGATTGCTGGGCAGATCGGGGAACAGGTGGTGTTCGATCTGATAGCAGAGGTGGCCGCTGAGGAACGCCATCAACGGGCCGGCGGTGAAGTTGGCACTGCCGAGCATCTGGCGCAGATACCAGTGCGGCTTCGTCTCGTCGGTCAGCACCGCGGGATCGAACTTCTCCGCCCCGTCGGGGAAGTGGCCGCAGAAGATCACCAGGTAGGCCCACAGATTGCGCAGGACGTTGGCCGCGGTGTTGGCGCCCAACGTCCGTCGCCAGCGCCGTCCGCTCAGCGCGGGGAAGACCACGTAGTCCTTGGTGACCTGACGTGAGATCTTGCGCAGCAGCGCTTTCCGCCCGGCTACGAGCTCGGCGGTGGTGTCCACGCGGTCCCGGTTGGAGTGCACGCCGTGCAGCGCGATGCCCCATTCGAAGATGAGTGCGAGCAGCACGTTGCGTGCCGGCTGGATGAGGTGCTCCGGTCTCCAGGTCTGGTCCCGGGTCACCCGGATCACCCCGAAACCGATGTCGTCGTCCATGCCGAGGATGTTGGTGAAGACGTGGTGGGTGTAGTTGTGCGAGTAGCGCCACTGCGAGGACAGTCCCGCCATGTCCCACTCCCAGGTGTTGGAGTGGATCTCCGGGTCGTTCATCCAGTCCCACTGGCCGTGGCCGACGTTGTGCCCGATCTCCATGTTCTCGATGCTCTTGGCGGTGGCCAGCGCCACCGTGCCCAGCAGCCAGCCGGCCCGGCTGCGGCTGCACTGGATCGTCAGCCGCGCCGCGATGTCCAGCGTGCGCTGGAAGAAGATGGTCCTGCGGATGTAGGCGGCGTCACGGGCGCCGAGATCGTCTTCGATGCGGGTGCGCAGGGTGTCGAGTTCACTGCCGAATGCGTCGAGGTCTGCGTCGGTCAGATGCGCGTAGGCGCGGACCTGGCTGATCACCATTGGTCAATCCTTGTTCGATGGGACGAAGCGCGCGTGTCACCGGGACGCGCGAATGGGGTTCCTTCCCATCCGTGATTGCGCTCGCGTGGTGAACGCAGCCACGAGTCAGAAGCGGTTTCCGCCGAGCCAAGTCTCACCCCGGCGGAACGACCGACGTTCAGTTGCCGTGCCCTTACCACTCTACGGGTGCGCGTCGTGTGTCGCACGGGCCCGCCGGTACCTGCGGACTCACCGCGTGACGCGGTCCGGCCGGGTGTACACGTTCATCGAGTCGCCACGAAGGAACGCCACCAGCGTGAGTCCGGACTGGCTGGCCAGGTCGACGGCGAGCGACGACGGCGCCGACACCGCGGCGAGCACCGGGATGCCGGCCATCACCGCTTTCTGGGTGAGCTCGAACGATGCGCGACCGCTGACCAGCAGCACCGTGCCCGTCAGCGGGACGCGATCCTGTTCGGTCGCCCAGCCGATCACCTTGTCGACGGCGTTGTGCCTGCCGATGTCTTCGCGCACCACCAGCAGCGTGCCGTCGGTGGTGAACAGCGCGGCGCCGTGCAGGCCGCCGGTGCTGGCGAACACCTTCTGCGCCCGGCGCAACTGGTCCGGCATCGCCGACAGCGTCCCTGCGGGAACGGTCGACGGATCGTCACCCGGACAGTGCCTGCTCGACAGCTGCACGGCCTCCAGCGACGCCTTGCCGCACACCCCGCAGGACGACGTGGTGTAGAAGTTGCGCCGCACGTCGATGTCCGGCATGGGCACCGTCGGCGCCAGGGTGACGTCCAGCACGTTGTAGGTGTTGGCGCCCGTTTCGTCCGCGCCGCGGCAATAGCGGACGGTCAGCACGTCGTCACGGTGGCCGATGACGCCCTCGGTGAGCAGGAAACCCTGCGCGAGTTCGACATCGGAGCCCGGTGTGCGCATCGTCACGGTGATCGGCGTGCCGTTCAGGCGGATCTCCAGCGGTTCCTCGACCACCAGCGTCTCCGGCCGGGCGACGGTGTCCTCGCCGGTGAGGTGGTGCGCCCGCCGGCGGGTGGTCACTCGTCCCATGTCGAACCGCTCACCAGATCGCTGGGCGCGCTGGCCCTCTCGAGCCGGATGACGACGGCCTTGGAGACCGGGGTGTTCGACCTCGCGGCGACGTGGTCGAGGGGCACCAGCGAATTCGTCTCCGGGTAGTAGGCGGCGGCGTTGCCCGCCGGTGTCGAGTACGGCACCACCATGAAGTCCTTGGCCCGGCGTTCCTGCGTCTCGCCACCGACGGCGAACTCCGACACCAGATCGACACGGTCGCCTTCGGTGAGCCCGAATTCGGCGAGGTCGGCTGGGTTGACGAAGACGACGCGCCGGCCACCCTCGACACCGCGGTAGCGGTCGCTCAGCCCGTAGATCGTGGTGTTGTACTGGTCGTGGCTGCGCAGGGTCTGCAGCACCAGCCGGCCGGGCGGCACCGGTACCCATTCGAGCTCGTTGACCGCGAAGTTGGCTTTGCCTGTGCTGGTCGGGAACTCGCGTGAGTCGCGGGGGCCGTTGGGCAGCTGGAAGCCGTCGGGTGCGCGCACCCTGGCGTTGTAGTCGTCGCACCCGGGCACCACGGCCGCGATGGCGTCGCGGATGGTGTCGTAGTCGGCGTTGAACCGCTCCCACGGCACCGGATGGTCGCGGCCGAGCAGCTCGCGAGCCAACTGGCAGATGATGGCGACCTCGCTGCGCACCTCGTCGCCCGGCGGCTGCAGGCTGCCGCGCGACAGGTGCACCATCGACATCGAATCCTCTACGGAAACCTGTTGTTTCACGCCGTTCTGCAGGTCACGGTCGGTGCGGCCGAGCGAGGGCAGGATGAGCGCGGTGCGGCCGTGCACGATGTGGCTGCGGTTGAGCTTCGTCGACACCTGCACGGTGAGCGAGCAACTGCGCAGCGCGGCCTCGGTGACCGCGGTGTCCGGCGTCGCCAGCGCGAAATTGCCGCCCATGCCCATGAACACCTTGGCCCGGCCGTCGCGCATCGCCCGGATCGCGTCGACGGTGTCCACGCCGTGGTCGCGCGGGCTGACGATCCCGAAGTGGGCGTCCAGCGCGGCGAGGAACGCCTCCGGCATCTTCTCCCAGATTCCCATCGTGCGGTCGCCCTGCACGTTGGAATGGCCACGCACCGGGCACAATCCGGCCCCGGGCTTGCCGATCATGCCGCGCATCAGCAGCACGTTGGCGATCTCGGAGATCATTGCCACCGCATGCCGGTGCTGCGTGAGCCCCATCGCCCAGCACGCCACGGTGCGCTGCGAACCGGCGACCATCGCCGCCACCCGTTCCAGCTGTTCGCGGTCGATGCCGGTGGCCTCGAGCACGGTGTCCAGGTCCACCGCCCGGGCGTGCGCCTCGTACTCGGCGAAGCCTGCGCAGTGCTTGTCGATGAAGTCGCGGTCGACGACGGTGCCGCGCTGCCGGTCGTCGGCCTCCAGCAGCAGGCGCGCCACCCCCGCGAACAGCGCCATGTCGCCGCCGAGGCGGATCTGGACGAACTCGTCGGCGATCGGCACCCCGTGCCCGACCACGCCGTGCACCTTCTGCGGGTCCTTGAAGCGGATCAGGCCGGCTTCGGGCAGCGGGTTGACGGCGATGATCTTGGCGCCGTCGGCCTTCGCCTTCTCCAGCACCGACAGCATCCGGGGATGGTTGGTGCCCGGATTCTGGCCGGCGATGATGATCAGGTCCGCGGTGGCGACGTCCTCGACGCTGACCGATCCCTTGCCGATGCCGATCGCATCGCCCAGCGCGGCGCCCGACGACTCGTGGCACATGTTCGAACAGTCCGGCAGGTTGTTGGTGCCGAAGCTGCGGACCAGCAGCTGGTACAGGAACGCGGCCTCGTTGCTGGTGCGGCCAGAGGTGTAGAACACCGCCTCGTTCGGGTCGGCGAGGGCCCGCAGTTCGCCGGCGATCAGCCGGTACGCCTCGGCCCAGCCGATCTCGCGGTAGTGGTCGTCACCGGGACGCAGCACCACCGGGTGGGTGAGCCTGCCCTGCTGGCTCAGCCAGTACTCGGGGCGGGCCTCCAGGTCGGCGATCGAGTGCCGGGCGAAGAACTCCGGCGTCACCACCCGCTTGGTGGCCTCCTCGGCGACGGCCTTCGCGCCGTTCTCGCAGAACTCGGCGAACTTGCGGCCGCCGGGCTCCTCCGGCCAGGCACAACCGGGGCAGTCGAACCCGTGCCGCTGGTTGAGCCGGACCAGCGATGCGGCGGTGCGCAGCGGACCCATCGACTTGAGGCCGCGCTGCAGCGACACCAGCACGGCTTTGACGCCCGCGGCCTCGCCTTCCGGTCCGGTGGTCACCGCGGCGTGCTCGTCGTAGTCCGCCTCGATGTCGCGGGTGACACCGCGTCCTCTGCGTAGTCGAAGCCCCATGAAACCAGCGTAGGCGTCGTCGCAACGCCGCGGCCGCGGGTCGGGGTGGAGAGGTGGTGACGCCGCGGGACGGCGATTGAATTCTGCCGGTGACGGGCGCGTAACAAGTTTGCCATCGACCGTTCCTAGTGTTGGCCGGTCAACCGTCGGCGTGAGACACGCGCGGACCTGGGAGTGATAGGAACTTCATTGAGCGGAAATGCCGTGCGTCTGCAGGCCATCAACAACGTCGAGGCGTACGTGCCGCCGGCGATCAGCTTCGATCCCGCCGAGGCGCCCGGCGAGATCTTCGGATCGAACGTGTTCACCAAGGCCGAGATGCAGTTGCGGCTGCCCAAGTCGGTGTACAAGTCCGTGGTCGCAACCATCGAGAAGGGCGCCAAACTCGACCCGGCCGTCGCCGACTCCGTCGCGTCGGTGATGAAGGACTGGGCGCTGTCCAAGGGGGCCACCCACTACGCCCACGTCTTCTACCCGATGACCGGGTTCACCGCCGAGAAGCACGACAGCTTCCTCGAGCCGGTCTCCGACGGCCAGACGCTGGCCGAGTTCGCCGGCAAGACCCTGATCCAGGGTGAGCCCGACGCGTCGAGTTTCCCGTCGGGCGGCCTGCGCAGCACCTTCGAGGCGCGCGGCTACACCGGCTGGGACGTCACCAGCCCGGCGTACATCCTGGAGAACCCGAACGGCAACACGCTGTGCATCCCGACGGTGTTCGTCTCGATGACCGGTGAGGCGCTGGACTTCAAGACGCCGCTGCTGCGCAGCCAGCAGGCGATGGGCGCGCAGGCCGAGCGCATCCTGAAGCTGTTCGGCCACAAAGACTTCGATCACATCGTGTCGTTCTGCGGTCCTGAGCAGGAGTACTTCCTGATCGACCGGCACTTCTTCCTCGCCCGCCCGGACCTGATCAACGCGGGACGCACCCTGTTCGGCACCAAGCCGCCGAAGGGTCAGGAGTTCGACGACCACTACTTCGGCGCCATCCCCGAGCGCGTGCTCGGCTTCATGATGGACACCGAACGCGAGCTGTTCAAGCTGGGCATCCCGGCCAAGACCCGCCACAACGAGGTCGCGCCCGGCCAGTTCGAGATCGCGCCGATGTTCGAGCGGGCCAACATCGCCGCCGATCACCAGCAGTTGCTGATGACCACGTTCAAGACCATCGCCAAGAAGCACGGCATGGAGTGCCTGTTCCACGAGAAGCCGTTCGCCGGTGTCAACGGTTCGGGCAAGCACGTGAACTTCTCG
This sequence comes from Mycolicibacterium arseniciresistens, assembly GCF_030519285.1. Lineage (NCBI taxonomy): Bacteria > Bacillati > Actinomycetota > Actinomycetes > Mycobacteriales > Mycobacteriaceae > Mycobacterium > Mycolicibacterium arseniciresistens. Next base: position 30,259 of record NZ_JAUMSQ010000020.1, on the reverse strand, counting down.
ATGGGCAACGCGCAGTTCGGCAGCCTGCTGGTGCCCGGCGACACCCCGCACGAGAACGCGCAGTTCCTGGTGTTCTGTGCCGCGGTGATCCGCGCGGTGCACAAGTACGCCGGCCTGCTGCGGGTGTCGGTCGCCTCGGCCACCAACGACCACCGTCTCGGCGCCAACGAGGCACCGCCCGCGATCATCTCGATCTTCCTCGGCGATCAGCTCGCCGACGTCTTCGACCAGATCGCCAAGGGCGCGGCGACGTCGTCGAAGGGCAAGGGCACCATGATCATCGGCGTCGACACCCTGCCGATCCTGCCCACCGATCCGGGCGACCGTAACCGCACCAGCCCGTTCGCGTTCACCGGCAACCGCTTCGAGTTCCGCGCGCCCGGTTCGGGCCAGACGATCAACGTGCCGATGATCATCCTCAACACGATCATGGCCGACTCGCTGGACTACATGGCCACGGAGCTGGAGAAGGCCGTGTCCGAGGGCGAGGCGTTCGACACCGCGGTGCAGACGCTGCTCACCGAGATCATCACCGAGCACGGCGCGGTGGTGTTCAACGGCGACGGCTACTCCGAGAACTGGCACATCGAGGCGGCCGAGCGTGGACTGCCCAACCTCAAGACCACCCTCGACGCGGTTCCCGAGCTGATCAAGCCGGAGGCGATCGAGGTGTTCGAGCGGTACGGCGTGTTCAGCGAGCGCGAACTGCACAGCCGCTACGAGGTCCGCCTCGAGCAGTACGCGCTGACCGTCGCGGTCGAGGCGAAGCTGGCGCTGGAGCTGGGGTCCACGGTCATCCTGCCCGCGGCGGTGCGCTACCAGACCGAGCTCGCGCAGAACGTCGCGACGCTCAAGGCGGCCGGCATCGAGCCCGACATGACGCTGCTGCAGAGTGTTTCGGAGCCGATCGGCGAGCTGACCGCGGCGGTGTCGGCGCTGAAGGCCGCGCTGGCGCATCACGCCGAGGGCGCGCTCGAGGAGGCGACCCACGCCCGCGACGGCCTGCTTCCCGCGATGGACGCGGTGCGTGCCGCCGCGGACACCCTCGAGGGCATCGTCGCCGACGACCTGTGGCCGCTGCCGACCTACCAGGAGATGCTCTACATCCTCTGATTGACACGGCCGCTGACCCGTACGCCGCGTACCCGTACCGCCGCCGGGTGTGAGGGTTCCCGTCCTGCACGGGCCCTGGTAACCGCAGCCCTCACACTCGGCGGCCACGCTCACGCGGGGTCGATGATCTGCACCACCCCGCCGGACACCCCGGCGACGAACAGCCGGCCGGTCGTCGCGTCGACACCGAGGGTGTACGGGTTCTGCACGGTCGGCAGCCGCTGGATCTCGCGTGGCTGTGCCGAGGACATGTCGTAGCCGACGACCTCGTTGGTGCCCGACGAGGCGACCCACAGCCGGTCGCGGGTCGGGTCATACGCGATGCCGTAGGGCCCACCGGCCTGCGGCACCGAGGCGACCTCACGGGGCGTCGGCCGCGGCTCGAACACGCGCACCGCGTCGCCGCGGGTGTCGGTGGCGATCATCCGGCCGTGCCGGTCGGCGACCAGATGCGTCGGGCCCTCTCCTGCCGGTGTCGACCCGGCGATGGTCAGCCGGTCGCTGTCGTAGACGGTCAGGTCGTTCTTGCGCACGTCGAGCAGGCCCATCGAGGTGCCCACCGGTGCGAGCCCGGCCGGCTGGACGCTGTCGGTGAAGACCTTGACGATGTCGTCGCCACGCACCGCGGCGACGGTGCCGCCGAGTTCGTTGGCGACGAACACGGTGCCGTTCGGGGCCTGCGCGGCGTCGTGCGGAACCGTCCCGGTGATCACCTGCGGTTCGGCCCGGCCGCCGGGCAGCTCGACCCGGATCAACGCGTCGGCGCTCTCGACGGGCACCAGGACGGGTCCTCCGGGCGCGGCGAGCTGCAGGTGGCGCACGAAGCCGGGCAGCGGTGTACGTGCGACGACGTCGCCGCTGTCGGCGTCGAGCAGCACCAGCGTGTCGGGTTTGCGGGTGGCCACCGCGACGATGCGGGTCTGCGCGTCGACGACGACACCTTCGGGTGCGGTGCCGACCGCCACCGTGCGGCCGGGCACCGGTGCGGTCTGTCGCGGCGCCTGTTGCGGTTCGGCGGGCGGTGGCAGGTCGCCGGCAGGCGGGCGGTTGCCCTCGGTCGGCACCCCGGAGGGCAGCAGGCCGGTGGTCGTCGTTGCCGCACCGGGCGTCGACGGCTCGGCGGGGGACTGCTCCGCGGCCTCACCGCCGCAGCCCGCGAGGATCAGCACGAGCGTCAACAGCAGTGGCCGCAGGGTCATGGCGGTCGGATAGCCACGGCCGCCCGCGCCGAGACGGCCCGGCCCGGATCGTAAGAATTCCGCCACCAGGGGTTCCCGCGTCCGGGAATGGGGAATGTGCAGGTCGACATGAGACCCACACCCCACCGAGGCCGGCACCGATGGCCGGCCTGACGCTGCTGCTCGGCCTGGCGGCGGCCACCGTGCTGCTGGCTCCGCTCGCCGAGCGCATCAACCTGCCCTACCCCGTGGTGCTGTTGATCTTCGGCCTCGCCCTGGCCTATGTGCCGGGGCTGCCGCCGCCAACGGTGAACCCGGAGCTGATCCTGCCGCTGGTGCTGCCGCCGCTGCTCTTCGCCGCGGCCCGTCGCACGTCGTGGCGGCAGTTCCTGGACAACCGTCGCGCCATCGGCCTGCTCGCGATCGCGCTGGTCGGGGTGACCGCGTGCGCGGTCGGCGTGGTGCTGCAGGCGGTGGTGCCCGGGCTGCCACTCATCGCCGCGCTCGCGCTGGGTGCGGCGGTGGCGCCGCCCGATCCCGTCGCCGCCACCGCGGTGGCGAACAAGCTGAAGTTGCCCCGCCGGTTGCGCACCATCCTGGAGGGCGAGGGACTGGTGAACGACGCGACGTCACTGGTCCTCTACGAGGTGGCTGTCGCGTCGACGGTGACGGGGGCGTTCGTGCCCTGGCATGCCGGTGCGACGCTCGGAGCGGCGGTGGGCATCGGGATCGCGGTGGGGCTGGCGATCGCCGTCGCGACGCGCTGGCTGCTGAAGAAGCTGCCCGCCCACCCCGCGGGCAGCGCACTGGTGCTGGTGATGCCGTTCGCGGCGTACGTGGCCGCCGACGCGGCGCACGGCAGCGGGGTGCTCGCGGTGGTCACGATCGCGCTCGCGCTCAGCCGCTATGCCGACCAGGAGTCCGCGCAGACCCGGCTGGTGTCCGGGACGACGTGGGAGATCATCGAATTATTGGTCACGGGGGCGGCCTTCGCGTTCGTCGGCCTGGAACTGCGCGCCGTCGCCGACCAGGTGTCCGGGTCGTTCGGCACGCTGATCGGGCAGGCACTGCTGATCACGGCGGTGGTGGTGGTGGTGAGGTTCCTGTGGATCTTCCCCGTCGCCGCGATCGACGAGAAGGTCATGCGGCGACGTAGCGACAGGCCCGAACCCGTCGGCTGGCGGGAGATGACGGTGGCGTCGTGGGCGGGCATGCGAGGGGTGGTGACGCTGGCGGCGGTGCTGGCGCTGCCGCCCGGCTTCCCGGAGCGTGAGCGGCTGATCTTCATCGCGTTCGTGGTGATCATCGGCACGATGCTGGCCCAAGGCCTCACCCTGCCGGTGCTGGTCCGCGTTCTCGGTGTCACGGTGTCGGGCGAAGAGCAGGACGCCGAGGAACAGGAGCTGCTGCAGCGGGCCCGGGACGCCGGGTTCCGCCGTCTCGACGAGGTCCGCGACCGCGGCGACGTCGACTCGGAGGTGATCGACGAGGCCTGCGAGAACGCCACCCGCATGTGGCACTCGCTCGGGTTGATCCGAGACGAGGCCGACCGGCAGGACACCGTGCACGTGCACGACGCCTGCACGGTGAACGCGCTCAAAGAGGAGGTGCTCGAAGCCGCTCGCGACGCGGTGGTGGGCGCACGCGCGAAATCGGGCACCGACCCCACCGTCGTCGATCGCGTGTTGCGCCGCCTCGACGCCCGCGGCACCTCCGACTGAGCGCCGAAAGTACGGTTGTTGACGCCGTTACTCGCGATTCGCGTCAACAACCGTACTGTCGGCGCGTCACTGGTTCTGCGGGAAGCCCAACTCGATGCCGCCGTGGCTGGGGTCGAGCCAGCGGCTGGTGATCGCCTTCTGCCGGGTGAAGAACTGCACGCCGTCCATCCCGTGGGCGTGGGAGTCGCCGAACAGCGAGGCCTTCCAGCCGCCGAAGCTGTAGTACGCCATCGGCACCGGGATCGGCACGTTGATGCCGACCATGCCGACCTGCACCTCGTTCTGGAACCGCCGGGCGGCGCCACCGTCGTTGGTGAAGATCGCGGTGCCGTTGCCGTAGGGGTTGGTGTTGATGAGATCGAGTGCCTCGTCGTAGGTTTCGACGCGCACGACCGACAGCACGGGGCCGAAGATCTCGTCGGTGTAGACGCTCATCTCGGGGGTGACGTGGTCGATCAGGGTGGGCCCGAGCCAGAAACCCTGCTCGCCGCCGTCGGCTTCGACGGAGCGGCCGTCGACGACGATCTTGGCGCCGTCGGCCTCGCCGGCGTCGATGTAGGACGCCACCTTGTCGCGGTGGGCCTTGGTCACCAGTGGGCCCATATCCGAATCCCCGGTGCCGTCGCCGATCTTCAACGGCGTGGTGCGTTCGGCGATCTTGGCGACCAGGTCGTCGGCGATCGGGCCGACGGCCACGCAGGCGCTGATGGCCATGCACCGCTCACCGGCGGAGCCGAAGCCGGCGTTGACCATCGCGTCGGCGGCCAGGTCGAGATCGGCGTCGGGCAGGATCACGGCGTGGTTCTTGGCGCCGCCGAGGGCCTGGACCCGCTTGCCCGCGGCGGTGCCGGTCGAGTACACGTACTGCGCGATGGGCGTCGATCCGACGAAGGACACCGACTTCACCTTCGGGTTGGTCAGCAGTTCGTCGACGGCGGTCTTGTCGCCCTGCAGCACGTTGAACACCCCGTCGGGCAGACCGGCCTCGGCCCACAGCGCGGCGATCCACAGCGCCGCGGACGGGTCCTTCTCCGAGGGCTTGAGCACGACGGTGTTGCCCGTCGCGATGGCGATCGGGAAGAACCACATCGGCACCATCGCCGGGAAGTTGAAGGGGCTGATGACGCCGACGACGCCGAGCGGCTGGCGGACCGAGTAGACGTCGACCTTGGTCGAGGCGTTCTCGGTGAACCCGCCCTTCAGCAGATGCGGGATGCCGCAGGCGAACTCGACGACCTCCTGGCCGCGGCTGACCTCTCCGAGTGCATCGGAGACCACCTTGCCGTGCTCGGCGGTGATGATCCGGGCCAGCTCGCCCTTGCGGGCATTGAGCAGTTCCCGGAAGTTGAACAGGATCGCGGTGCGCTTGGCCAGCGAGGTGTCGCGCCACGCCGGGAACGCCGCTGCGGCGGCGTCGATGACGGCGCGGGCGTCCTCGACGCCGGCCAGGGCGACCTCGCCGGTGACCTGACCGGTGGCCGGGTTGGTCACCGGGGCCGTCCCGGTGCCGGTGCCGGTGAACGGCGCGTTGTTCATCCAGTGGGTGATCGTGCTCATGGTCGGGCTCCGTACTTCGAGACGTACTCGGTCATGGTCTTCAGTTGGTAGCGGGACACGTCGTGGGCGGTCTCGTCCTCGGCGAACACCGACGACACCATCACGGTGTCATCGCGGTCGTAGAAACCGAGTTCGGCTAGGCCGCCGAAGAACTCGTCCCAGTCGACGTCGCCGTCGCCGATCTTGAGGTGCTGATGCACCCGCACCGGATTGCCCGGCGGGTTGGTGATGTAGCGCAGGCCGTGGCTGCGGTGGTGGTCCATGGTGTCGGCGACGTGCACCAGGCGCAGTTTGTCACCGGCGGCCCGCATGATGGCCGCCATGTCACCCCCCATATGGAAGGTATGGCAGGCGACGTAGACCATGCCGATGTTGGGTGAGTTCACGCCGCGGATGATGCGGACCGCTTCGAGGCCGTCCTCGACGAAGTCGTCGGGGTGTGGGTCGATTCGGACGTCGATGCCCTCGCGCTCGAAGATCGGCACCAGCTCCTCCATCGACCGGAAGAACGCCCGCTCCGATTCCTCGGCCTTCTCCGGGCGGCCGGAGAACTCGGTGTTGATGACGTTCACCCCGAGGTCGACGGTGATCTGGACGACCCGCTTCCAGTTGCGCACTGCCGCTTCGCGGGCATCCTCGTCAGGGCCCGACCACCGCAGCACCGGTAGCACCGACGCGATACCGACACCCGCATCGGCGCACGCCTTGCGGAACTTCGCCACCAGGTCGTCGTCGGCGCGGGGGTGGTTGAAGAACGGGATGAAGTCCCGGTGCGGGGTGAGTTGCAGGTGTTCGTAGCCGAGTTCGGCGACCAGCGCCGGGAACTCGAGCAGGTCGTGGTCGTGGTGGAACGGCGTGGGGTCGAGGGCGATCTTCACGTCAGGCCCCCGGGATCGACGCGCGGTCGACCATCGTCACGTCGACGGGCAGTCCGCTGTTCAGCGACTCCACGCCCGCCTCACACACCGCGGCGGCGGCGTACCCGTCCCAGGCGGTGGGCCCGTCTGTGTGGTCTCCCGAGCCGGCCCCGGCCGCCACCGCGTCCACCCAGCGCTGGAACTCGGTGTCGTAGGCCTGGCCGAACCGCTCGCGGAACCCGGGCGTGATCTGCCCGCCCCACGTGCCGTCGCCGCGCTTGCGGATCAGTCCGACGTCCAGGCCGATCATCGCGCTGCCCTTCTCGGCCACCACCTCGGTGCGCACCTCGTAGGCGACGCCGGTGGTGACGAACAGTTCGACGTCGACGTGCCTGCCCGACGCCGTCCGCATGATCGCGATCTGCGGGTCGGCAAGCCCCTGTGGTGCACCGGGATTGGCGGTCGGCTTGATGATCTGGATCGACGTGATCTCCTCGTCGAAGAGGAAACGGGTGACGTCGACCTCGTGCACCAGCGAGTCGCGGACCACCATCGCGCTGTCGAACGTCGGTGGCACGGCGGGGTTGCGGTGCGCGCAGTGCAGCACCAGCGCGCGGCCCAGCTCACCTCCGTCGAGCAGCGCCTTCAGCTGGGCGTACTCGTGGTCGAACCGGCGCATGAAGCCGACCTGGATCAGCCGGCGACCCAGTTCGGCCTCGCGTTTGACCACGCCGAGGGCGGTCTCCACGTCAGTGGTCAGCGGTTTCTCACACAACACCGGCTTGCCGTGCTCGAGGCAGGCCAGCAGTTGCTTCTCGTGGGTCGGGCCCGGGGTGGCGAGCACGACGGCGTCGACGTCGGGATCGGCGATGGCGTCGAGGGGGTCGACGACCGCGCGGCACCCGGGGATGGCCGCGGCGATCTGTTCGGCCTTCTCGGTGACGTAGTCGTTGACCACGGACACCCGGGCCCCGGAGATTCGGGTGCTGAGACGCGCCACGTGGTCGGCGCCCATGACGCCGACACCGAGGACGGCTACACGCAAGTCAGACATGGCTTCTCATTCCTGGTTGAAGCGGACGGAAGGGACGCCGCACGAACCCAGGTAGGACCGGGTGCGCTGGGCGATGGGCAGGGGAGCGTCGATCTCGCACGGGTACATGTCCTGTTCGACGATCGCGAAGACGTCGATACCGAGCTGTTCGATCTCCGCGAGCAGCGGTGGCATCTCCGGAACACCCAGCGGCGGTTCGATCATCGCGCCGAGTCGGACGGCCTCACCGAACGGAAGGTCCTCGGCCTCGACCTTCGCGACCACCGCCGGGTCGACCTGCTTGAGGTGCAGGTAGCCGATCCGCTCGGGCGCCCGGCGGATGATGGCGATGTTGTCGCCGCCGCAGTAGCTGATGTGCCCGGTGTCCAGACACAGGTTGACGAACTCGCTGTCCGTGCCGTCGAGGAACCGGTAGACGTTCTCCTCGGTGTCGACGTGGCTGTCGGCATGCGGGTGGTACTGCGCACGCACGCCGTACTTCTCGAACATCGCCCGGCCGAGTTCGTCCATGCCCCTCGTCTTCTTGCGCCACTGCTCGGCGGTGAGATCGCGGTCCTCGAGCACCTCGCCCGTGGCGGGATCGCGCCACATCTCGGGAATGACGACCACGTGCTTGCCGCCGACCGCCGCGGTCAGCTTGGCGACGTCCTCGACCTGGCTCCACACCGCCGACCACGAATCGTCGCCGTCTTTGTGCAGATGCTCGAAGACCGTGCCGGCCGACAGCTTCAGGTTGCGCTTGGCGAGCTCGTCGGAGAGCAGGGCGGGGTCGGTGGGCAGGTAGCCGAACGGACCGAGTTCGATCCACTCGTAACCGGACGCCGCGACCTCGTCGAGGAACCGGGTGTAGGGCGTCTGCTGCGGGTCGGCGGGGAACCACACGCCCCAGGAGTCGGGGGCGCTGCCGACGAGAATGGTGCTCACGCTGTGTCCTTCGTGCTCAGGAGGGTCGGAGGTGGGGCCGCTGGATCGTCTTCCAGTCGGCGTAGGTGCGGTGGGCGGCCTGTGTGGACTCGAGGGTGGAGACCTCGCTCACCGGGACGTCCCACCAGGATTCGCTGTCCGGCGCGGGGATCAGCGGGTCTGTCTCGACGTGGATGACCGTGGTGCGGTCGCTGGCCTTGGCCACCTTGACGGCGTCACCGAACTCGGCCGCGGTGCTCACCTTGATCACCTCGGCGCCGAGGCTGGCGGCGTTGGCGGCGAGGTCGACGGGCAGCTTGTCGCCGTCGAGCCGGCCGTCGCGGCCACGGAAGCGGTACGCGGTGCCGAACCGCTGCGAGCCGAGCGCCTCCGACAGAGACCCGATGGACGCGAAGCCGTGATTCTGCACGAGCACGACGATCACCTTGATGCCCTCCTGGACGGCGGTCACCAGCTCGGTGGCCATCATCAGGTAGGAGCCGTCGCCGACCATCACGAAGACGTCGCGGGTCTCGTCGGCCATCCGCACGCCGAGGCCGCCCGCGACCTCGTAGCCCATGCAGGAGTAGCCGTACTCGACGTGGTAGCCCTTGGGATCGCGGGTGCGCCACAGCTTGTGCAGATCGCCGGGCATCGACCCGGCCGCGCACACCACCACGTCACGCGGATCGCTGAGCGTGTTCGCCAGGCCGATGACCTGGTTCTGGTTCAGTGCGACACCGTCTTCCACCGCGTAGGCGGCCGACACGGTGTCGTCCCATTCGGCGGCCAGCGCGGCGGCGCGGGCGCGATAGTCGTCGGTCACCGCATACCCGTCCAGTGCCGCTCCGAGCGCATCGAGCGCCTCGCGCGCGTCGGAGACGACGCTGATGCCGCCCTGCTTCACCGAGTCCAGCGACGCCACGTTGATGTTGACGAACCGCACGTCGGGGTTGTTGAACGCGGTGCGCGACGCGGACGTGAAATCGCTGTATCGGGTGCCGATCCCGATGACGACGTCGGCCTCGGCGGCCAGGGCGTTCGCCGCGGTGGTGCCCGTCGACCCGATGGCGCCCATGCACTGCGGGTGGTCGTAGGGCAGCGCCCCCTTGCCTGCCTGGCTCATCCCGACCGGGATTCCGGTCCTCTTGCTGAATGCGGCGAGCGCGTCGGTGGCCCCGGAGTACACGACGCCGCCGCCGGCGACGATGAGCGGGGTACGCGCCGACCGGATCACCTCGGCGGCGCGCTCGATCACCGAGCGTTCCGGCAGCGGCCGCGCGACGTGCCACGTGCGTTCGGCGAAAAGCGATTCCGGCCAGTCATGGGCCTCGGCCTGAACGTCCTGCGGGATCGCGACGGTGGCCGCGCCGGTCTCGACGGGATCGGTGAGCACCCGCATCGCGCCGAGCAGTGCAGCGGGCAGCTGCTCTGGCCGCCACACCCGGTCGAAGTACCGCGACAAGGGTTTGAACGCATCGTTGACGGTGACGTCGCCGCTGGACGGCAGTTCGAGTTCCTGCAGGACGGGCGCGCTGGCGCGGGTGGCGAAGGTGTCGGCCGGAAGCAGCAGCACCGGGAGCCGGTTGATCGTCGCCAGTGCGGCGCCGGTCAGCATGTTGGTCGCTCCGGGGCCGACACTGGCGGTGACCGCCCAGGTCTGCAGCCGGTCCTTCTGCCGCGCGTAAGCGACGGCACTGTGCACCATGGCCTGTTCGTTGCGGCCGAGCACGTAGGGCAGCTTCGGGGCGGTGCCGGCTTCGTGCGCGGTCACCTCGTCCTCGAGCAGCGCCTGCCCCAGGCCCGCGACGTTGCCGTGGCCGAAGATGCCGAAGCAGCCGGCGAAGAACTTCGTGCGTTCGCCGTCGCGTTCGACGTACTGGTTGCCCAGGAAGCGGATGGTGGCCTGCGCCACCGTGAGTCGGACGGTCGCCTCGGTGTCGGGCGTCTTCTCGGCCCGCTTCGGTGCGGTGGAGACCACGATCAGTGTCCTCTCGGTGCGTGCAGGGGAAGGCGGGGGTCGACGGCCTGGTCGGCCCAGGTGCCGCGCAACCAGGTGTGCTCGGGATCGTCGACGATCTTCCAGGCGCGTTCCTCGCCCGGTCCGGCCATGACGTTCAGGTAGTACATGTGGTAGCCGGGGGCGGCGACCGACGGGCCGTGGTAGCCGTGCGGCACCAGCACGACGTCGCCGGTGCGCACTTCTTCGAGCACTTCGATGGGGCGGTCCGGCGTGCCGTACACCCGGTGATAGCCGAAGCCCCGCGAACCGTCCGGACCGGGGGCGATCTCGAAGTAGTAGATCTCCTCGAGTTCGCTTTCGGTCGGCGTGTTCTCGTCGTGCTTGTGTGCGGGGTAGCTCGACCAGTTGCCGCCGGGGGTGATGACCTCGCAGGCGATCAGCGAGTCCGCCTCGAAGACATCCGCGGTGCCGAAGTTGTGCACCTGGCGGCTGCAGTTGCCCGCGCCCCGCAACTCCACCGACACGTCCGCCGCGGCGACCCGCCGGTTCGGGAAGGACCGGGTGGCGCGGGCTCCGCAGATCGCGAAGCGGCCCGAGCCGGTGAGCACGTACGTCTGGCCGATGCCGAGATAGACCATGTCAGAGGGACCGTCGAACACCGAAGCACGAGGCGCGAGGTCGAAGTTCTCGCCGTCACATTCGACGGTACCGCCGCCGGCCAGCGGCAGGATCATCACCTCGGTGTCAGCGGTGGCGAGTTCGGCACGCCCGGTGCCGTCGAGTTCGAGCACCTGGAGCGAGGATTCGGTCCAGCCCGCCGACTCCGGTGTGATGTCGACGGTGTGGGGCGGCGTCGCGCTGCGGGCCGGGATGTAGAGCTTGCTGTGCATCGTCACCTCACCATCGACACGGCGGTGGCGACGGCCGTACGGACGTCGTCGTCGGGGGGATACAGCAGGGTGCGGCCGACGATGAGGCCGCGCACGGGGGGCAGCGCGAGTGCCTTCTCCCAACTGGCGAACGCCTCGTCGGGATCGGTCGGATCGCCGCCGAGGAGCAGCGTCGGCATCGTCGTCGCCTCCATGACGCGGTCCATCTCGTCGACGACGGGAAGCTTCATCCAGGTGTGGGCCGAGGTGGAGCCCAGGCCCTGCGCGATGTGGATCGACTTGATCACCGCGTCGGGGGACAGGTCGTTGCGGACCTTGCCTGCAACCCGGGCCGACATGAACGGTTCCACCATGGCGATCAGTCCGAGCGCGGCAAGTTCGTCGACCGCCCGCGCGCACGCCACCATTGTGGAAACGGTGCCGGGATCGTCGAGATCAATGCGGCACAGCATCTTCCCGCCGTTCATCCGCGCCGCGGCGGTGGAGGCGGCGCTCGCACCCGTCATGCGGTCGTCGAGTTCGAAGCATGCGCCGGCCAGCCCGCCGCGGTTGAAGGAGGAGAACACCACCTTGTCCTCCAGCGCGCCGAGCAGCACCAGATCGTCGAGGATGTCGGCGGTGGCGAGCACGCCGTCGACGCCGGGGTCGGCGAGCGCGGCCCGCAACCGGTCGAGCAGATCGACGCGGCTGTTCATCGCCGTGACACGCGATCCGACGGCGAGCGCGCCGCGCGCCGGGTGGTCGGCCGCCACGATCATCAGCCGGCCGTCGCCGCGGACGGTCGGGCGGGTGACGCGGTCCGCCCAGGCCCGGGCGACCGCGCCGGGATCGGCAGCACGTATCCCGGTGATGTCGGCGTAGGTGAGGTCAGACATTGACGGCCTCCACGGCGGTCTGCTCGGCCAGTGCCGCAACCTCGGCCGTGGTCGGCATCGCGGTCGAGCACTCGAGCCGGGTCGCCACGATGGCACCTGCGGCGTTGGCATAGCGCAATGTCTTCTCCAGCGGCCAGCCGTTCAGCAGGCCGTGGATGAGGCTGCCGCCGAACGCGTCGCCGGCGCCCAGGCCGTTGACGACGTCGACGTCGTTGGGCGGCACGGTGACCGAACTGTGTCGGGTCTTGCCGAGCACGCCGCGCGGGCCCTGCTTGACGATGGCGAGCTCGACACCGAGGTCGAGCAGCGCGTCGGCGGCCTTGCGCGGATTCGACTCGCCGACAGCGATCTCGCACTCCTCGCGGTTGCCCACCGCGACAGTGACGTGGGGCAGGGCGCGCTGCACCTGTTCGGTCGCGGCGGCGGGCGACTCCCAGAACATCGGCCGGTAGTCGAGGTCGAGCACCGTCAGCGGGCTTCTGCCGCGAGCCGCCCAGGCCGCGAAATGCGCACTGCGACTGGGCTCTTCGGAGAGGCCGGTCACCGTCGACCAGTACAGGCGGGCCGCCCTGATCGCATCGGTGTCGAGTTCGTCGGCCCGGATCTGCAGGTCGGGAGCCGACGGCTTGCGGTAGAAGTACAGCGGAAAGTGGTCCGGCGGGAAGATCTCGCAGAACGTCACCGGCGTCGGGAATTCGTCGTGCACGGAGACGAACTGGCTGTCGACGCCCAGGCGTTCGAGCTCGGCGCGCACGAACCGGCCGAACGGATCCGCGCCGGCTCCGGAGATCAGTGCGGTGCGGTTGCCGAGCCGGGCGGCAGCAACCGCGACGTTGGCGGCGCTGCCGCCGAGGAACTTGCCGAAGGTCTCGACGTCCTCCAGGCCGACGCCTGTCTGGAGGGGGTAGACGTCGACACCGCTGCGGCCGATCGCGACGACGTCGAACGGTTCCGTGCTGGTCAATTCGGCTCCCAGGGATCGGGGGGCGGTGGGTGTCTACGACTGTGCCTCGCGCCACTCGGCTCTGTCAATAGTTTGTCCTGACATTCTAACTTTATGTCATGCCGATGTTAGGATTCAGCTACTCTTTTCTGGCAAGGCCCGAGATCGGAGTGGACGTGCCCCTATCCATCGAGCTCGACAGGTCCAGCCCTGTGCCGCTCTATTACCAACTCGCCCAGGCGATCGAAGCCGCCATCCGCGACGGCGAACTCGCGCCGGGGGACCGGTTCGAGAACGAGCTCGCCCTCGCGAGTCGCCTGACGCTGTCCCGGCCGACGACCCGGCGGGCCATCCAGGAGCTCGTCGACAAGGGCCTGCTTGTGCGTAAGCGGGGCGTCGGCACCCAGGTGGTGCAGAACCCAGTCCATCGCCGGGTGGAGCTCACGAGCTTGTTCGACGACCTCGTCCGGGCCGGTCAAGAACCCACCACCGAGCTGCTCGAGTACCACGCCGGCATCGTCGACGAACAGATCGCCGCTGAGCTGAACCTCGCCAAGGATCACGAGGTCGTCACCATCCAGCGGCTGCGGTGCGCCAACGGCGAACCGCTGGCGGTGATGACCAACTACCTGCCCGTCGAACTCGCGCCCGAGGCGGACCAGCTGGAGGCCAACGGGCTCTACCAGTCGCTGCGCGCCCGCGGCGTGCACATCCGGCTGGCCCGTCAGCGCATCGGCGCCAAGCCCGCCACCAGGACCGAGGCCCGGCTGCTCGACGAGAAGGCGGGCGCCCCGCTGTTGACGATGTCCCGCACCGCCTTCGACGACTCGGGCAAGGCCGTCGAGTTCGGGGACCACTGCTACCGGGCCTCCCGCTACTACTTCGAGACGACGCTCGTCGACCGCTGACCCACGACCCTGGGCGCGACCTCGCCGAACGTGCGGCCACTGCGAGAAACGACCCGAAATCTCGCAGTGGCTTCACACTCGGCGCGTGTGAGCCGCCCGGGCGGTAGCGGCATGCATCAAACATTTGACGTGCAGTCCTAATGTCAGGACAAAGTATTGACAATCCGGTGTGAGCCGTATTACATCAACGGCGAGGCGTGTCGGCCGCCACTGGCGGACGCCGCGGCGAACTGACAGCGAGGAGACAGACAATGGCGTTCAAGCGGCTCGCGGCGATCACAGGGGCGGGCGTTCTGGCGCTGGCCGCCGTGTCGTGTTCATCGACCGGCGGGCGACCCGATTCGGCCGGCGGCGGAGACGGCGGAGGCACGGTCGACACCCCCCGCAAGACCATCGCGATGATCACCCACGAGGTGCCCGGCGACTCGTTCTGGGACCTGATCCGCAAGGGCGCCGAAACCGCCGCCAAGAAGGACAACATCGAGCTCCGCTACTCGAACGATCCCGAGGCGCCCAACCAGGCCAACCTGGTGCAGAGCGCCATCGACAGTGGTGTGGACGGCATCGCCGTCACACTCGCCAAGCCCGACGCCATGGCTCCCGCGATCAAGGCCGCCATCGACAAGGGCATCCCGGTGGTCGCTTTCAACTCCGGGTTCGACAACTTCAAGCAGATGGGCATCCAGGAGTACTTCGGGCAGGACGAGAAGCTGGCCGGCATCGCCGCCGGCGAGCGCCTGACCAAGGACGGCGCGAAGAAGGTCGTCTGCATCATCCAGGAGCAGGGCCAGGTCGCGCTCGAATCACGTTGTGCGGGTGTCAAGCAGGGTTTCAAAGGGCCGAGCGAGATCCTGAACGTCAACAGCAAGGACATGCCGTCGGTCGACGCGACGATCACGGCCAAGATGCAGCAGGATCCGGCGGTCGACACCTTCGTCGCGCTCGGTGCGCCGATCGCGCTGACCGCCGTGCAGTCGAAGACCAACGCGGGCAGCAACGCCAACATCGTCACGTTCGACACGAACGCCGCGCTCGTCGACTCCATCAGCCAGGGCGACGTGCAGTGGGCCGTCGACCAGCAGCCGTACCTGCAGGGCTATCTCGCCATCGACGGGCTCTGGCTGTTCCTCAACAACAAGAACCTGATCGGCGGTGGTGAGCCGACGCTGACCGGCCCGTCCTTCATCGACAAGTCCAACATCGACGCCGTGGCCGAGCTGGCCAAGGCCGGTACTCGGTAGCGGCAGGAGCAGAGAACATGACCACACAGGCAGATCTCGACGTCGCCGACCACAAGGTCATTCGCGACGAACGTGTCAAGGAGCGGAACCGCCTGCAGCGGTTGCTGATCCGTCCCGAGATGGGCGCCGGTATCGGCGCAATCGGCATCTTCGTGTTCTTCCTTGTCGTCGCGCCGCCGTTCCGCGAGGCGGGATCGCTGGCGACGGTGCTCTACGCCAGCTCGACGATCGGCATCATGGCGTGCGGCGTGGCCGTGCTGATGATCGGCGGCGAGTTCGACCTGTCGGCGGGCGTGGCGGTGACCTTCAGCTCACTCGCCGCGTCGATGCTGGCCTACAACCTGCACCTCAACCTGTGGGTCGGCGCGCTCCTCGCGCTGGTGCTCGCGCTGGTGGTGGGATTCTTCAACGGGTACCTGGTGATGAAGACGAAGATCCCCAGCTTCCTGATCACGTTGAGCACGTTCTTCATGCTCGCCGGCATCAACCTCGCGGTGACCAAGCTGGTTTCCGGCCAGGTCGCCACGCAGAGCGTGAGTGACATGCAGGGCTGGGACTCCGCACAGAAGGTCTTCGCCTCGTCGTTCACCGTCTTCGGCGTCAGTATCCGCATCACCGTGGTGTGGTGGCTGGTGTTCACCGCGGTGGCGACCTACGTGCTGTTCAAGACGAAGATCGGCAACTGGATCTTCGCGGTGGGTGGTGACGCCGACAGCGCACGCGCCGTGGGTGTCCCGGTCACGAAAGTCAAGATCGGGCTGTTCATGTTCGTCGGCTTCTGTGCCTGGTTCGTGGGCATGCACCTGCTGTTCGCGTTCAACACCGTGCAGTCCGGTCAGGGCATCGGCAACGAGTTCTTCTACATCATCGCCGCGGTGATCGGCGGCTGCCTGCTGACCGGTGGCTACGGCACCGCGATCGGGGCCGCGATCGGCGCGTTCATCTTCGGCATGACGAACCAGGGCATCGTCTACGCGGGCTGGGACCCCGACTGGTTCAAGTTCTTCCTCGGCGCGATGCTGCTGTTCGCGGTGATCGCCAACAACGCCTTCCGCAACTACGCAGCGAAGAAGTGATCCGATGACCATCTCTGTTGAAAAGCCCGCCCACGACGCCCCTTCCGGCGGCCGGGTACCGCTGGTCGAACTGCGCGACGTCGGCAAGTCCTACGGGAACATCACCGCGTTGAAGGGCATCTGCCTTCGGGTGCACGCGGGCGAGGTCACCGGCATCCTCGGCGACAACGGCGCGGGCAAGTCCACGCTGATCAAGATCATCGCCGGGCTGCATCAGCAGACCGACGGCGAACTCCTCGTCGACGGCGAGCCCACCCGGTTCGGATCGCCCGCCGATGCGCTCGGGAAGGGCATCGCGACGGTGTACCAGAACCTCGCCGTCGTGCCGTTGATGCCGGTGTGGCGCAACTTCTTCCTGGGCCAGGAGCTCCGCAAGTCGTCGTTCCCGTACTCGCTGGACGCCAACGCGATGCGGGCCACCACGCTGATCGAGCTGTCCAAGATGGGGATCGACCTGCCCGACGTCGACGTGCCGATCGGCTCGCTGTCCGGCGGGCAGAAGCAGTGTGTGGCCATCGCGCGGGCGGTGTTCTTCGGCGCCCGGGTGCTGATCCTCGACGAACCGACCGCGGCGTTGGGCGTCAAGCAGTCCGGCGTGGTGCTGAAGTACATCACCGCCGCCAAGGAGGCGGGCTTCGGCGTCGTCTTCATCACGCACAACCCGCATCACGCCCACATGGTCGGCGACCACTTCGTGCTGCTCAACCGTGGCCGCCAGAAGCTCGACTGCACCTACGACGACATCACTCTCGAGCACCTCACCCAGGAGATGGCCGGCGGCGACGAACTCGAGGCGCTGTCCCACGAGCTACGCAACGGCAAGTAGCGATTCGGGCGCGGTTTCGTTCGCTCGGCGAACGAGACCGCGCCGAATTCGCTTCACGCAGGCCGCGCGCAGCGGCGGAGTTCGGCGAGGTAGGCCGAGATCGCGTCGCGATTGCGGGTGAGGTGGTCGATCCGGTCGCCCATCCGGTCGCATTCGCGCTGCAGTACCGTGATGATCTCCGGGGACGCGTCGGCGAAGTGGATGTCCCGCGGTGTCTTCAGGCAGGGCAGCACCTGCCTGATCACCCGCGTCGGCAGGCCACCGTCGAGCAGGCTGCGGATCTGGGCGATCTGGTCGACGAACTCCTCGCTGTAGTCCCGGTACCCGTTGGCCGAGCGCTGCGGCACGATCAGGCCCTGGTCCTCGTAGTAGCGCAGCAGTCTGGTGGAGACCCCGGTGCGCCGCGCCAGCTCGCCGATCCGCATGTGACGCACCTCACTCCGTCGCCGATTGACCTTCACATCGATGTCAGCGTTCGACGATACCGCCGTGGACACCCAACTCATCACCTACACACCGATCACCGAACGACCGGCCATCCGATGGCCCGGCGGCGCCCGGGTGGCGTTCTACGTCGGGCTGAACGTCGAACACTTCGAGGTCGACCGCCCGTCGACCAGCATCCATCCCGACACCGCGGCGCTGACTCCCGACCCGCTGAACTACGGCTGGCGCGATTACGGACTGCGGGTGGGGATCTGGCGCCTCATCGAGATCTTCGACAGGCACGGGATCCGGCCGAGTGTGCTGCTTAACTCCGATGTGGCGCAACATTATCCGCAGGTGATCCGGGCCGGCGTCGACCGCGCGTGGGCGTGGCTGGCACACGGCAGGAACAATTCCACGCTGCAGACCGGACTCGGCGACGACGAGCGCGACTACCTGATCGAGATCCTCGACACCATCGAGAAGGCCACCGGGCAGCGCCCTTCCGGCTGGCTCGGCCCTGCTCTGACCGAAACCTTCCGCACGCCGGAACTGCTGGCCGAACTGGGTGTCCGCTACACGCTGGACTGGACCAACGACGACCAGCCCTACCCGTTGCGCACCCCCGGCCTGCACAGCCTGCCGTATTCCGTGGAACTGAACGACATCCCGCTGTTCGTCGGCAAGAGCCTCCCCGGTGACCAGTTCGTCCAGATCGTGAAAGACCAAATCGATCAACTGCACGCCGACGCCGAACACAGCGGCAGGGTGATGGCACTGGCGCTGCACCCGTTCGTGACTGGCCAGCCGTTCCGCGCCAGATATCTCGACGAGGCGCTGCGCTACGTCGTCAACCATCCCGACGTGTGGGTCACCACATCCGACGAGATCGCCGCGCACTACCTCGCGGAGCGAGGGTGACTGACACCTCAATTCGGCGGCAATTCACCAGGTCGACATCCGTTGCACGGGTGCGTCGACGTGCCGATTCGCCGGAGATGGGCACAATGGAGTCATGGAGCCACTTCCCGCACGGAGCCGCGCCTCGGCGTGGCGCGATCCGATGTCGGTCGGCTGGTCTGCCCACCGGCAACTGCTGATGCTGCGGTTGCGGTGGCACGAACGCCGGCACGCCGACACCGACCGCAGGCGGCCGCTGGGACAGCTGAGCCAGCGGCTGCACACCAACCGACGCCCCTAGCGCGGCGCCATCCCGGCCGCCCGGTAGGCGTCGTCGACGTAGGCCATGTTCTCGACCGCGTCGGCGAGATCGATCGGAAGTGGCGCACCGGTTTCCACGTGGGCGGCGAAGGCTTCCAGCTGGTAGGTGTAGGACGGCCGGGCGCCCAGCCGTTCGACCGAGACGCCCGCCGCGGTGCGCACCGTCACCCGGTCGTCGTCGTGGGGCTTGATGAAGTCGTGCACCAGCACCTCGCCCATGGTTCCGGCGATCCGCAGCGTGAACGAATAGTCATCCGCGACCATTGAATTCGTCGACAGGCCGGTGGCCCCGCCGGGGAAGGCGACCTCGACGTCGCAGCGGGCGTCCACCCCCGGGAAGCGCTGTTCGGCACGGGCGCTCACGATCGACGGGCGGCCGAGCCTGCGCAGCAGGTGCATTCCGTAGCAGCCCAGGTCCATCAGTGCGCCGCCGGCCATCGCCGTCGACCAGCGCGGATCATCGTCCGCCGGTGCGGGCATCGCCATCCGGACCTCCGCACGGACCAGTTCGCCCAGCGTGCCGTCGGCCGCGAGCTGCAGCGCCCGCTGGGTGACCGGGTGGAAGAGATAGTGGAAGCCCTCCATCACCGTGACCCCGGCGGTGCGGGCGGCATCGGCAACCTGACGCGCCTCGATGTGGTTGCGGGCGAACGGCTTCTCCGTCAGCACCGGCTTACCTGCCGCGACGGCCGCCAGATTCCACGGGGCGTGCAGCGCGTTGGCCAGCGGGTTGTAGACGACGTCCACCTCCGGATCGGAGACCACGTCGGCGTAGGTGCCGGCCACCCGCTCGATGCCGTGCTTGTCGGCGAACGCCCGCGCGCGGTGGGGGTCGCGCGCCGCCACAGCCACCAGCCGGTGACCCAGTTCCCGCGCCGGGTCGACGATGGCGAACTCGGCGATCCGGGAGGCGCCGAGGACACCGATGCGCAGCGTCACACCGTGACCGCGCGGCAGACGTCCTGAAGGAAGGCGACGCTGGCGCGGACGTCGGCGACCGGCCCGGCGCCCGCCGGCTCACCGTCGAGGATGGTGTCCTGTTCCATCACGAACCAGCCGTCGAAGCCGTTGGCGCGCAAGGTCGTCACGATACCGGTGATGTCGACGTCACCGGCGCCCAGCGGGGTGTACATGCCCATGCGCACGGCCTCGGTGTAGGTGAGTTCGCCGGACTGCACCCGCGCCGCGAGCGCCGCGTCGACGTCCTTGAGGTGGGTGTGCGCGATCCGGTCGGGGTGTTCGCGGGCCAGTTGCAGCGGGTCGGTGCCACCGATCAGCAGGTGCCCGGTGTCCAGGCACAGCGGGATCGCCGAACCCGACAGCACCCGCTCGACGTCGGCGCGGGTCTCGACCATCGTCCCGACATGCGGATGCAGGACCGCGAGCAGCCCGCGCGCGGCAACGACGGCGGCCAGCCGGTCGAGGTTGGTCAGCAGTGTGCGCCACTGGTCGTCGTCGAGGACGGGCCGCGAGTCGTATCCGTCGGCGCCGGTGGCCGCGGCGAGCACCACGACGCCGGCGTGCGCGTCGACCAGTGCCTCGAGCGGACCGGCGAGGTCGAGGATCGGGTCCTGAGCGGCGTCGTGAGCCACCACCGGCACGAAGCCGCCGACGCACTCCAGCGCGTGGGTGCGCAGCGTGGCCTGCAGCGCAGCGGGGTCGGTGGGGAGGAAACCCTCCGGGCCGAGTTCCGTCGCCGTCAGCCCGACGTCGTGCATCTCGGCCAGCACGCGGTCGGGATCCAGTTGATGGCCCCAGCCCGGCACCTCGCAGACTCCCCACGAGATCGGCGCTCCAGCGATCTTGATCGGATTCATCGAGTTCATCGGTTACGGACCTCCTCGACGCGCACCGACGCGTTCTTGTGCAGGGACTCGGTGGCGGCCTCGGCGAGCCACGCCACCTCGACGGCATCGGCGACCGTCGCTCCCCGGATGGGGCCGCCCCTGGTGACGTCGACGAATGCCGCCAGCTCGGTGCGGAAGGCCTCGGTGAACCGGTCCATGAAGAAGTGGTGCGGCTTGCCGGTGGGAAAGTCGCTGTGCGGGTCGAGGTTCCGTACGGGCGCCCCCGAGTCCCAGCCGGCGACCACGGTGTCGTCGAAGCCGTGCACCTCGAGGCGGCAGTCGTACCCGCGGGCGTTGTACCGCGCGGCCGAGACCAGGCCCATGGCTCCTCCGTCGAACGTCACCACCACGGCGGCGGTGTCGACGTCGCCGTAATCGGCGAACAGCGGATCACCCTGCCGGGTTCCGGTCGCGTAGACCTCGACCGCCTCCTGGCCGGTGACCCAGCGCAGCACGTCGAAGTCGTGCACCGCGCAGTCACGGAAGATGCCGCCCGAGCCCCTGATGTAGTCCATCGGCGGCGGAGCGGGGTCCATGGTCGTGCTCCGCACGGTGTGCAGGGTCCCGACCGAACCGTCGTCAACCGCCCGCTTCACCGCGGCGAAGGCGGCGTCGAAGCGGCGCTGGTAGCCGACCTGCACCGGCACGCCGGAGCGCGCGATCAACTCGGCAACCCGTGCGCTCTCTATGGCGGTCGAGGCGATCGGCTTCTCGCAGAACGTCGGGATGCCCCGCTCCACGGCGGCCAGGGTGAGCTCGGCGTGGGCGGGTGTCGCGGCGGCGACGACCACGCCGTCGACGCCGGAGGCGAGCAGTTCGGCGACGCTGTCGACGGCCTTGACCCCGTGCTGGGCCGCGACGGCCGCGGCCACGTCGGTGCGCTCGTCGGTGATCACCAGGCCGTCGATTCCGTCGATGGCGCAGAGCGTTTCGGTGTGGAAGGCGCCGATCCGGCCGAGGCCGATCACTCCGAGGGTGGTCATGGGGTTCTCCGATCGTTGTGGGCGTCGAGCACGGTGTCGAGTGCGGCGGAGGGCAGTCCGTCGGTCAGGGCGGCCAGCACGGCGTCGACCTGACTCGGCGGCGCGAGGTTGCCGAGGGGTTGATCCCGGTCGAGGTTGGTGGGGAACGCGTAGCCCTCGGCGGTGGCGTTGACGACGTTGGTCAGCTCCCGCTCGGAGCGGCCCGCGGCCTTCATGGCGAGCAGCGCCGGGTAGACGGCGCGCACCATCGCGGTGCGGTCCAGTGACTCCATCGCCCGACCGAACGGCGAGGAGACCTGCAGCAGGTTGGCCATCCTGCGGATGTCGGCCGACGTGTTGGACCCGGCACCGTGGTAGAGCGCCGGATTGAAGAACACCGCGTCGCCCTTGCGCAGCGGCACCTGAACGTGATGCGCCGCGAAGTAGTCGATGAACTCGGGTCGGTGGAAGGCGACGTAGCCGCCGGCGAACCGCTGCGAGTACGGCAGCAGCATGGTCGGCCCGCTCTCCAGCGGCATGTCGCAGTGCGCCACCGCACCCTGCAGCGTCAGGGCCGCCGACAGCCGGTGCAGATGCGCCGGATAGCGGGTCAGCTGGTCGGCGTCGACGAATCCGAGGTGGTAGTCGCGGTGCGGAACCTGCGCCGCACCACCGGGATTGACGACGTTGACCTGCGAGGTGACCTGGTAGCGCGGCCCGAGCCAGGCCTGCGACACCAGGGCGAGCGCGTCGGCGGCGTAGTACTCGGCGAACACCTCGGGGGCGAACAGGGCCAACTTCTGGGCGGCGTTCCAGATGCGGTCGTTCGCGCCGGCCTCGCCGAAGTGGTCGCCCGCGGCGGCGCCCTCGGTGCGCTGCGCGTCGATCAGCGCGGTGAACGCGGCACTCGCGCGGTCCACCACGTCGTGGGCGAAGGCGTCGGTGAACACCACCACTCCGGGCCCGTCGGCGAGTGCCCGGATCAGCTCGGCCTGCAGCGCACGGCGGTCCGGGTGCGCCAGCGCGTCGGCCGGGTACACCGGCACGCCGGCCCGGACGTCGCCGGCCAGCGGATAGTCGGCCGGATCGGTGGTCCGCGAGACCTGCGCATGGAAGTCGTCGAGGCGGCAGTCGGCGTCCTCGATCCACGCGCCGTCCGTAGTGGTCACTGAGGCGGTCATGTCCGATAGTCTTGCGGTGACCCACCCCGCAATCAACGGCAAAAAGCCCTCAAAAAACCCTCACTGATGTGCGCGGGAAAAGAGGACCCAGACCCATGGCGCACCGCTACAAGGTCCGCGAGATCGCCCAGCAGGCCGGGCTGAGCGAGGCGACCGTCGACCGCGTGCTCAACAACCGTGCCGGCGTCCGGGAGAACACCCGCGCGGAGGTGGCGCAGGCGATCGCCGACCTGGACAAGCAGCGGGCGCAGCTGCGGCTGAACGGCAGGCGCTACCTGATCGACGTGGTGATGCAGACCCCGCGGCGGTTCTCCGACGCCTTCCGCACGGCCGTCGAGGCGGAACTGCCCGCCTTCGCGCCGGCGATGGTGCGGGCGCGCTTCCATCTGTGGGAGTCGGGGGAGACCGCACAGATGGTCGACGCGCTGGCCCGCATCCGTGGCAGCCACGGCGTGGTGCTCAAGGCGCAGGACGATCCGGAGGTCGCCGCGGCCGTCGACCGGCTGGTGGCCGCGGGCGTCCCGGTGGTCACCTACGCCACCGACGTGCCCGCCAGCGCGCGGTCCGGCTACGTCGGCATCGACAACCACGGCGCGGGGGTGACCGCGGCCTACCTGATGGACCAGTGGCTGGGCGCGTCGCGATCCGACGTGCTGATCACGTTGAGCCGCACGGTGTTCCGCGGCGAAGGCGAACGGGAGGTCGGCTTCCGTTCGGCCCTGCGCGGCTCGGGCCGCGGCATCGTCGAGGTCAGCGACAGCGACGGTATCGACGCGACCAACGAGCGGCTGGTACTCGAGGCGCTCGACCGGCACCCCGCCATCGAGGCGGTGTACTCGGTCGGCGGCGGCAACACCGCCACGGTGGCGGCGTTCGAGAAGGTCGGCCGGCGCTGCCGGGCGTTCATCGCCCACGACCTCGACGCCGACAACCTGCGGCTGCTGCGGGACGGGAGGATCTCGGTGGTCCTGCACAACGACCTGCGCGCCGACGCGCGGCTGGCGATCCGGTCGATCCTGGCGCAGCGGGGAGCGCTGCCCGCCGAACCCGTGCGGCCGGCGCCGATCCAGGTCGTCACCCCCTTCAACCTGCCGGTGTGACGATGGAGTCGTCGTCGGGAGACAATCCCCGATAACATTTCGCGCCACGGCCCGAGGTGGCCACAGGGTGAACGGGGAGGGCAGCGGTGCGACAGCTCGTCGGCGGGGTGACCGTGATGGGGAACCTCGCCGTCGACGTGATCAACGGTGCGGCGCCGAGCCCGGGAGGCTGTGCGTCCTTCGCCGGCGTCGCCCTCGAGGCGATGGCGGGGCCGGGACGCATCATCGGCATGGCCGCCGAGCGCGACCACGCGCTGTTCGATCCGCTGGTCGACCGGTTCGGCGCCTTCCTCCGCGTCCTGCCCGGACGGCGCACCAGCAGCTTCCGGCTCGACTACGTGGACGTCGACCACCGCACGATGACCGTCGAGGCCATCGGGCCGGTGTGGGGTGAGGCGGAGATCGCGGCCGCCGACCCGGACACCACCTGGATCCATCTCGCCCCGCTGCTGCGAGGGGACTTCCCCGCCGAGACGCTCGCGCTGCTCGCCCGCCGCGGGCACCGGATCGTCTACGACGGACAGGGGCTGGTGCGGGCCGACCGGCTGGGACCGCTGACGCTGGACCGGCACTTCAGCGAGGAGATGCTGCCGCACCTCGCAGTCCTCAAGCTCGCCGAGGACGAGGCGGTGATCGTCGCGGACGGCGAGTTCGACGCGTCGACCGCCGAACGGCTCGGAGTGCCCGAGATCCTGGTGACCTTCGGGTCCGAGGGCTGCGACGTCTACACCGACGGATCGGTGATCAGGGTGCCCGCGGCGTGGCAGGTGAGCGGCGTGCAGACCACGGGCGCCGGCGACATGTTCACCGCCTGCTACACCGCGAACAGGTCGGCGGGCGCGGATCCCCGCGAGGCCGTCGCGCTGGCCAGTGAGCTGGTGGCGCGCGAACTCGACAAGCGCCGCCAGAAGGAACCCGTCGGACGGCCCTGACGTGCTGCTGAGCAGCTGCTCAGCAGTGCTAGCCAGGTGCTACCGGTGGGTAACTTTTCCTTAGAAATGACAACACGTGAAAACGTGACCAACGACACACATTGACGGGTGTCAACTTGTCTTTCACGTCACTGAGCAGCGAATACTACCGACGTGGCCCGGCGACGCGCGGGCGTGTGTGGTAAAGCCTCGCCTAAGAGAAGTGCAATAATCGGTACTGACAGTGACATCAAACGGCGACGCGCCGCTGCGCGAAGCCGAGACCTCCGTGGGTTCCGCCCGGCGGCGGGTAGTCATTGACCGCGACTCGATCACAGCACCACGACCCGGGAAAGGCAGGGGGATGGGCTCGAACGGCAACGCAGCTGGTCCGGCAGCCAGTCCAGCACAGCCACGGCAGAAGCTGGAGAAAGTCGTCATCCGATTCGCCGGTGACTCCGGCGACGGCATGCAGTTGACCGGTGACCGGTTCACCTCCGAGGCGGCGTTGTTCGGCAACGACCTCGCGACGCAGCCGAACTACCCCGCCGAGATCCGTGCACCTCAGGGCACGCTGCCCGGCGTCTCGTCGTTCCAGATCCAGATCGCCGACTACGACATCCTCACCGCGGGTGACCGCCCGGACGTCCTGGTCGCGATGAATCCCGCGGCGCTCAAGGCCAACGTGGGCGACCTCCCGCGCGGTGGTCTGGTGATCGCGAACTCCGACGAATTCACCAAGCGCAACCTGGCCAAGGTCGGCTACGAGGCCAATCCGCTGGAGAACGACGAGCTGTCCGACTACGTCGTGCAGGCCGTTCCGATGACCACCCTGACACTCGGCGCGGTGGAGGCGATCGGCGCGACCAAGAAGGACGGCCAGCGCGCGAAGAACATGTTCGCACTCGGCCTGCTGTCCTGGATGTACGGCCGCGAACTGCATCAGAGCGAGGCCTTCATCCGGGAGAAGTTCGGCCGCAAGCCCGACGTCGCCGAGGCCAACGTGCTCGCGCTGAAGGCCGGCTGGAACTTCGGTGAGACCACCGAGGCCTTCGCCACCACCTACGAGGTCTCGCCCGCCAAGCTCAAGTCCGGCGACTACCGGCAGATCTCCGGCAACACCGCGCTCGCCTACGGCATCGTGGCGGCCGGACAGCTCAGCAACCTGCAGGTGGTGCTCGGCACCTACCCGATCACCCCGGCCTCGGACATCCTGCACGAACTGTCCAAGCACAAGAACTTCAACGTGCTGACGTTCCAGGCCGAGGACGAGATCGCAGGCATCGGCGCGGCCATCGGCGCCTCCTACGGCGGCGCACTCGGTGTGACCAGCACCTCCGGCCCGGGCATCTCGCTCAAGTCGGAGGCGATGGGTCTGGCCGTGATGACAGAACTGCCGCTGATCGTCATCGACGTGCAGCGCGGCGGTCCGTCGACCGGTCTGCCGACCAAGACCGAACAGGCCGATCTGCTCCAGGTGCTCTACGGCCGCAACGGTGAGTCACCGGTCGCCGTGCTGGCACCGCGTTCTCCGTCGGACTGCTTCGACGTCGCCGTCGAGGCCGTCCGGATCGCGATCGGCTACCACACCCCGGTGGTCATCCTCTCCGACGGCGCGATCGCCAACGGCTCGGAGCCGTGGCGGATCCCGGACATCACCACCTATCCGTCGATCGAGCACACCTTCGCCAAGACAGGCGAGCCGTTCCAGCCGTACGCCCGTGATCCCGAGACGCTGGCCCGCCAGTTCGCGGTCCCCGGCACACCCGGTCTGGAGCACCGCATCGGCGGGCTGGAAGCCGCCAACGGTTCGGGCAACATCTCCTACGAGCCGAAGAACCACGACCTGATGGTGCGGTTGCGCCAGGCCAAGGTCGACGGCATCGCGGTGCCCGACCTCGAGGTCGACGATCCCAGCGGCGACGCCGAACTGCTGATGCTGGGCTGGGGCAGCTCGTACGGCCCCATCGGCGAGGCGTGCCGGCGGGCGCGGCGCAACGGCATCAGTGTCGCCCAGGCGCACATCCGGCACATGAACCCGTTCCCCGCCAACCTCGGTGACGTGCTGCGTCGCTACCCGAAGGTGGTGCTGCCGGAGATGAACCTGGGCCAGCTCGCGATGCTGCTGCGCGCCAAGTTCCTCATCGACGTGCAGTCGGTGACCAAGGTGGAGGGCATGGCGTTCCTGGCCGACGAGGTCGAGGGCATCATCGACGCCGCCCTGGAGGGCACACTCGCGGAGAAGGAAATCGACAAGGCCAAGTTCGCACGACTGGCCGCGGCCACCATCGAGGGCCCCGGGCAGGACGACGTGGAAACCGATGCGACCGGTGTGGGAGTGAAAGCATGACCGACCTAGTCGGATCCGATCTGAACCTGACCCCGCTGTCCAAGACGGCTCATGTGCCGACGACGGACCAGCCGCAGAAGGGCAAGGACTTCACCAGCGACCAGGAGGTCCGCTGGTGCCCCGGTTGTGGTGACTACGTCATCCTCAACACGATCCGGAACTTCCTGCCCGAACTCGGGCTGCGGCGGGAGAACATCGCCTTCGTCAGCGGCATCGGCTGCTCGAGCCGGTTCCCGTACTACCTGGAGACCTACGGGTTCCACTCGATCCACGGCCGGGCGCCGACCATCGCCACCGGCCTGGCACTGGCCCGCGAGGACCTTTCGGTGTGGGTGGTGACCGGTGATGGCGATGCGCTCTCGATCGGTGGCAACCACCTGATCCACGCGCTGCGCCGCAACATCAACCTGACGATCCTGCTGTTCAACAACCGGATCTACGGGCTGACCAAGGGCCAGTACTCGCCGACCTCCGAGGTCGGCAAGATCACCAAGTCGACGCCGATGGGCTCGCTGGACTACCCGTTCAACCCGGTGTCGCTGGCACTGGGCGCCGAGGCCACCTTCGTCGGCCGGGCGCTCGACTCGGACCGCAAGGGCCTCTCCGAGGTGCTCCGCGGCGCCGCTGCGCACCGCGGTGCCGCCCTGGTGGAGATCATGCAGGACTGCCCGATCTTCAACGACGGCTCGTTCGACGCGCTGCGCAAGGAGGGCGCCGAGGAGCGCCTGATCAGCGTCACTCACGGTGAGCCGATCACGTTCGGCGCCGACGGCGAGTACTGCGTCGTGCGGTCCGGCTTCGGGCTCGAGGTGGCCAAGACAGCGGATGTGTCGGCCGACGAGATCGTCGTGCACAACGCCCAGGCCGACGACCCCGCGTACGCGTTCGCCCTGTCGCGGTTGAGCGAGCAGAACCTCGAGCACATGGTGATGGGCATCTTCCGCCAGGTCAACCGGCCCACGTACGACGATGCCGCCCGCGGGCAGGTCCGTGCGGCGCGCGAGGCGCGGCCGCACGACACGGCCGCACTGCAATCGCTGCTTCGCGGCAGGGACACCTGGACCGTCGACTAACGTCGCAGAGGTGACGCCCGCCGTGCCGCTCGCCGCAGTCGTTCTGGCCGGCGGAGCGTCCCGGCGGATGGGACGCGACAAGGCCACTCTGGTCATCGACGGCCCGGCGGGACCCGCCACCCTGGTCGAGACCGTGGTGGCCGCTGTCAGCGGTCGTTGTGCGCCGGTGCTGGTCATGGCGGCCCCCGGCCAGCGGCTGCCCGTATTCGACATCGCACCCGAGCCGTCGGTGCTGCGCGACGAGGAACGCGGCGTCGGACCCCTCCTGGCCACCGGCCGGGGCCTGCGTGCCGCCGCCGAGGCGGGGCTGGAGTGGGCCTTCGTCTGCGCGGTGGACATGCCATACCTCTCGGTCGATCTCATCGACGCCCTCGCCGGCCCGGCGGCACGGCTGCGCCCCGACGTCGTGCTGCCCTGGGACGGCCGTGACCACTACCTGGCCGGCGTGTACCGGACCGCACTGCACGAGCGCATCTCGACACTCGTGGCGGCCGGGGAACGCAGCATGCGAGCTCTGGTGGACCGCGTCGACACCCAGCGCATCGTCATGCCGGAACAACGGGCACTGACCAACGTCAACACCTCCTCCGATCTCGGCCGACTCAGCAGCCGGTGAACTCCAGCAAATTGCCGTGAATCGCTGAATTCAAGAGCCCAGACGCTCCTATTTCGCTGTCATCGTCGAATGCACCGAATTCGGTGCCGTTATTCAGTGGCGGCAATTTCAATGTTTCGGCGGTCGAATTACCGCCCTGCGGCGGCACGGGGGATCCGATGTGCCTGCGCCGTAGGGAATTTCGCTTGACTGGCAGTTGATGTCGTTGCCGGGAAGACGTTTCCCGAGGCGCGTGCAGGACGACGTGTCTGTCCGGGCCGATGTCGTGACGAGCCGTCGGTCCTGGATCCGCCCGGTGACGGTGCCGGACCCAGCGCACGGGACCGAGTGAGGCATCCCCTCGCGAGATTTCGAGAGATGCCGAAACCCGTTGCGTGCCGGGGGCACCCGGCCGCCTACGGCCGGCGTGCCCTCCGGCTCCGGCCGGCGTCGTCACGCATGGAAGCACAACGGCACATGACCGATCACGCTGTGCGACAGCACGATTCCTGCAGCATCCGCTTCGGTGCACGCAACAGCCGTCAGCGAACCGGCTCGCCAGGAATCGCCCGGATCAGGCGGCACAAGGCCGATCCGATACCCGTTGATGTTGCCGCACAAACCCGTTTTCGGCCGCCGATTGCGCCCGAATCGGGTAACCCAGGTCACATTTTGTGCGTGAACTGCCTCACGATCTTTCGCGAGCGTAACGATATCGCGGTCCGCGTCGATACCGCTGCTGACCTGCACAAGCATGCGCTGGGCCGGCGTCGTGATCTGTCCGTGATCAAACCGGGATCGGCGTGAGGACGATATGACTTCTCTTGAATCGGTTTTGTACGGTTCGACCCGGCTTCGGAATTGGAGCAAATAATTTCAAAACCGAGAACCTGCGTGTGAGCGGGTCCGCGTACGGGTGGGGACACCCCGCGGCCGCCGGGATCTACCCGGCGGGGCGAGATCGCCGCCCCTGGCGTGCCTGACCGAGACGGCACGCCCCGGCTTCCCAGCCTCCTGTGAGGCGACGCGACCCTTCCGGGCCGTCGCCGGCGCGCGCTTGGCGAAAGGATCGAACTTGAAGAACATCCGCAAGACGTTTGGGCTGGCCACCATCGCCGGGGCGCTCGCCGTGGCCCCGATGGCACTGGCGACCGGTACCGCGAATGCGGACAGCGGCGTCAACTGGGACGCCGTTGCCTCCTGCGAGTCCGGCAACAACTGGTCGACCAACACCGGAAACGGCTACTACGGCGGCCTGCAGTTCGCCCTGGGCACCTGGAAGGGCAACGGCGGCTCCGGCATGCCGCACCATGCCTCGCGCGAGGAGCAGATCCGCGTGGCCGAGAACGTGCTCAACAGCCAGGGCATCGGCGCATGGCCGGTGTGCGGTGGGCAGGGCTGATTCTTCGCAGCTGATGGTGGCGGTGCCGGGCATACCCCGGCACCGCCACTTTCTTCTCTTCAGCCCCTCTGATGTGTTCCGCCCCG
>NZ_JAUMSQ010000002.1:0-6316 GCF_030519285.1 Mycolicibacterium arseniciresistens | reverse complement strand
GGTGATGATCATCCACTGGTGGCCCCAGCGCTTCATCTGCAGGAACCCGATCGCCGCGGCGATCCGCATCGTGAAGACGGTGAGGATCATCCCCACTTCCATCGCCTTCTCCCCCGGCCCTGCCGCGCCCCCGACCAACAGTTCGTTGTAGTGCCAGAAGTAGCCGGCGTCGAACATGTTGCCCCAGCCGTTGAGCAGCACGCGCGCCAGCAGCGTGTGGTTCGCCACCAGGTCGAGCGCCCAGCCGACCGTGTTGATCGCGGCGTCGATGATCACCAGGTAGCCGATCAGGGTGACGATCATCGGGCGCACCGAGAGCCCGTCGCGCGCCGCCTTGCGCAGCAGCCAGACCCCGCGCAGGAACAGCGGCAGGCCGAAGACGCCGAGGGCCGCGGTGCCGATCAGCAGAGAACCCGAGATCAGCCACTTGTCGGCCTGGCGCTGCGCCTGCTGCGACCGTTCGTGGTGGTCCTCGAACGTCAGCCCGCCCTTCGGCGTCGCCGCGATCTCAGAAGACTTGCCCCTGCGCCCGCCGCCCCGCAGCTTCACCGTTGGCAGATTCACGACCCCTCCTACCGATCGCCGACGGGCTCCTCGCACCCGGCGAACAGCACCGGCCGTCGGACTCGTGGCTGACTATAGTCATCGAAGTGCGGACGGCGAAAGGCTCGCGTCCTGTCGGGGACGGTCAGAGCCGAGCGATCAGCGCGGAGGTGCCACCCGCAGGCTGCGCAGGGTGCGGGTCATGAAGTCGTCGAGCATCGCCCGGCGTGTCGGCCAGTCGTTGGTGGTGACCAGCAGCGCATACAGGCCGAGGAGGAAGAACACCGCACTGTTCATCGAGTTCACGTCGGAATCGATGTCGCCCCGCTCGCGGGCCTTCTCGATCTGCTCGGCGACGAGCACGATGATGGGGTGGTCGTCGCCGTCCTCGGCGGGCGGACGGGTCTGCGAGAAGTGCAGCGCCAAGAAGTCTTTGAACAGCGACCCGCCCAGGCGCCGCTCCAGTCCGATGATCAGCCGGGCCGCTTCGTCCAACGCCGAAGGCAGGTCGGACTTCGACTTGAGGAACTGGCCGAGCTGTTTGGCGATGCGGTCCTCTTCTCGCCGTTCGAGTTCGAGGAGAACGTGTTCCTTGGTCGGGAAGTGAAAGAAGAAGGTGCCGTGGGCGACGCCTGCGGCGGCAACGATCGCGCCGACGTCGGCGTCGGCCATGCCCGACCGCTTGAACTCGGCGATGGCAGCACCCATCAGTCGTTCCCTCGTCTGCAACCGCTTCGCTTCGCGCGTGGATAGACCGTTCGCCACCGCCCTACCGTTCTGCCGTGTTCCGACCTGCTCAGCCGGGTTCGCACCTGCTGTGAACCTTCGACATTAGCGCCTCCGCGCTCCGGCCCGGGCGGCTGAGAGGCAAGTGGACGGCCGTGTCAGCCGTGCACACTCCTGCACGACCGATCGAAGACGGTTCCAGCATTCCTCTGACTGACTCAAGTCATCGACTGTAGGGTGGTCCGCATTCCCGTCGGACGTCCCAGGAGCAGCGAACATGGCACTCGAGCAGTTCAATCTGGATGGTCAGGTGGCGATCGTCACCGGTGCCGGACGCGGCGTCGGCGCGGGAATCGCGAAGGTGCTCGCCGAGGCCGGGTGCACGGTGGTGGGCACGGCGCGCACGGAGTCCGAGATCGTCGGCACGATCGGTGAGATCGAGGCCGAGGGCGGAACCGGCCTGGCCCTGGTGGCGGATGCGATCAGCCGGGAGGACGGCGAACGTGTCGTCGGCACCGCGATGGAGACGTTCGGCCGGGTGGACATCCTGGTCAACAATGTCGGCGGCTCCACCTACGGGCGATTCCTCGACATCACCGACGAGGACTTCCGGCACACCTTCGACTGGTGTGTCACCTCGGCATTCATCATGAGTCAGTTGGTCGCCCCGCACATGCTCGAGGCCGGCCACGGCTCCATCGTCAACATCTCCTCGGGCTCAGCGCGTTTCGGGATCCGCGCGCTCGCGGCCTACTGCGTGGCCAAGGGCGGCCTCGAGGCACTGACCCGCGCGATGGCGCAGGAGCTCGCCCCGAAGATCCGGGTGAACGCCATCGCGCTGGGATCGTTCGCCACCGCGGGATTGCAGGGCAGCCTGGACATGATGCCCGGCTCACTGGAGCGGATGCAGGAGCTCACTCCGCTGCACCGGCTGGGCGATGTCGCCGACCTCGGCAGGCTGACCGTCTACCTGTGCACCAAGGACTGCTACGCCACGAACGCGACGTTCCACGTCGACGGCGGCATCGACTCGAACAACTCGCCGCTGCCCATCCCGGACTACTGAGCCGTCCGTCAGTCCCCGAGGTAGGGGTCGGCCCACGCGCCGATGATGCGGCCGGCACGGTGGGCCTGCCCGGGGCCGGTGAGCAGATGCTCGGCGCCCTCGAGTGAGACGAAGCTGCGCGGGTGTCGCGCGGTGCGGAAGATCTCGCTGGCGTTCGCGATGCCGACGGTGTTGTCGGTCGGCGAGTGCAGGATCAGCAGCGGCATCCGCAGCTCGCGGATCTTGTCGCGCAGGTCGGCCGCCCGGACGTCCTCGACGAACGCCCGCTTGAGCGTCAGCGACCGGCGCCCTGCCATCCACTCGGCGCTGCCCTCGGCCAGCACCCGCTCCACCACGGCGTCGTACTGCTTCTCGGCGTGGGCGGGGTCGAACGGTGCGCAGACGGTGACCACGGCCCGCACGCCGGGGCACTGCCTGGCCGCGGCGATCACGGCCGCCCCGCCGAAGGAGTGTCCGATCAGGATGTCGGCCGGAGTGCCGCTGTCGGCCATGAATTCGCAGGCACGCACGATGTCGGCGACTTTGTGGGTGAACGACCCGTCGCCCCAGTCCCCCTCGGAGTCGCCGAGGCCGAGCGCGTCGAACCTCAGCATGCCGATGCCGTCCTTCGCCAGCTGCTTGCAGATGCGCGCCGCCGCCGGCGAGTCCTTGCCGAGCGTGAACCCGTGCGAGAAGACGCCCCAGCCGCGCGGCTCTCCCGCGGGCCGCTCGATGATGCCCGCGAGTGTCGGCCCGGTGGAACTGAGGAAGGTGACGCGTTCGGCCATGCCGGTGGTCTATCACGACTCGCGCGATGAACACCTGTCAACCACGTCACCGGACGTACCGCAGGAACACGAGGTTGCGACCGAGCGTGCGGCTCTCGACCAGTTCCAGGGGGGTCCTGCCGCCCGTCGCGCCGAACAGGCGCCGGCCCGCGCCGAGCACGACGGGGTAGATCGTGAGCCTGAGTTCGTCGACGAGTTCGCTGTCCATCAGTGCGTGCACCAGTCGGGCGCTGCCGTAGACGACGATGTCGCCGTCGACCGTCCGCTTGAGCTCGGCCACCGTGGTCGCGACCTCGCCGTCGAGGACCGTCGCGTTGTTCCACTTCGGCTGCCGGTGGCCGGCGGAGACGACGTATTTCGGCATGCTGTTCAATCTGTCCGCCCACTCGCCGCTGCGGGAAGGCCAGCGCGCCGCGAACCACTCGTCGCTTCGCCGGCCGAGCAGCAGGGCCTGCGCCGCGCGCGCCTCGTCGAGCATGAGTGCCGCCCACGCGGCGCGGTCCTCGTCACCGGCCGCCGAGATCCAGCCGCCGCGCTCGGAGCCCTCCTCGCCGGTGGGGTCTTCGACGACTCCGTCGAGCGTGATGTTCTCGCTGACGACGATTCGTCCCATGAATGCTCCTCGATCGGTGTTGGCTGTCCCGTGTATTGACACCGCGGCGTCGGCGAAGGTGGCGTCCGGCCGGGCGCCCCTTCTGCCCGGCGGCCGGTGTCCGTACGGAGGTGTGGGAGGAAGAGACCGAAGTGGTGGCCGACGACCTGGCGGCGCGGGCGCGGACCGGGGACGGTGAGGCGTTCCGCGCGCTGACCGAGCCGTATCAGCGCGAACTGCTGGTGCACTGCTACCGGATGCTCGGGTCGTTCCAGGACGCGGAGGACACCCTGCAGGAGACGCTGCTGGCGGCCTGGCGGGGATTCGCGTCGTTCGAGGGGCGTGCCTCGCTGCGCACCTGGCTCTACCGGATCGCCACCAACCGGTGCCTCAACGCGCGGCGGGCGGCCGGTCGGCGCCCGGCGTCGGGCTGGGACGTGCCGGGCGTCGAACCGCGGGAACCGAGCCGGCTCGGTGAGGTGGTCTGGCTTCAGCCGTTTCCCGACGCCCTGCTCGAGGGTGTCGTCGACGCGCAGCCGGGTCCGGAGGCCCGCTATGCGCAGACCGAGGCCATCTCGCTGGCGTTCGTCACGGCGCTCCAGCTCCTGCCGCCGCGCCAGGTCGCGGTGCTCGTCCTGCGCGACGTGCTCGGGTTCCGCGCCGACGAGGTGGCCGGCATGCTCGACTCGACCGTCGACTCGGTGAAGAGCGCACTCAAGCGGGCGCGGGCCGGCGTCGAGCAGCGCCGGCCGGTTAACGCCGGTCCGCCGTCCGCCTCGACCGGCGCCGTGGTGGCCCGGTTCGTCGACGCGTGGGAAGCCGCCGACGTCGACGCACTGGTGACGCTGCTGACCGACGACGTTTTCGTGTCGATGCCGCCGATGCCGTTCGAGTACATCGGGCGCGACCTGGTGGCCGGGTTCTGTGCCGACATCTTCGGCGCCGGGCGCCGCTTCGACCTGGTGCCGACACGGGCCAACGGGCAGCCGGCGTTCGGCGCCTACCTGCGCGCACCCGGCGGTGTGCGGCACGGCACCGGTGTGTACGTCCTCACCCTCGCCGGTGACCGCATCAGCGCGATGACGCGGTTCGACAACTCCGTCCTCCCGTCGTTCGGCCTGCCACGGTCGCTCCCCTAGTCGCGCGCCCTTGTGTCCGGGTCGGCGGGACGTGACGATATGGCGATGCCGGACACCGCACGCATCCTCGTTCTCGGGTCGGGGTTCGCCGGGTTGTGGGCGGCACTGGGCGCCGCCCGGCGGCTCGATGAACTCGGCGCGTCCCCCGACTCGGTCGACGTGACGGTGGTGAGTTCGCAGCCGTTTCACGACATCCGTGTCCGCAATTACGAGGCGGACCTCACCCCGTGCCGAATCTCGTTGCCGCAGTTGCTCGATCCGGTCGGTGTCGGGCATGTCACCGCCGATGTGGCCGGTGTCGACCCGTCGGCGCGAACCGTCCGCACCACCGACGGCGCCACGCTGGGCTACGACCGCCTGGTCCTCGCGGTGGGCAGCCGGGTGGTGCGGCCGGACCTTCCCGGACTCGCGGAGTTCGGGTTCGACGTCGACACCTATGACGGGGCGATGCGGCTGCAGGCCCATATTCGCTCGCTGGATCGGGGCGATCCGGCGTCTGCGACCGCGGTGGTCGTCGGAGCGGGTCTCACCGGCATCGAGATCGCCTGCGAGCTACCGCAGATGCTCGCGGGCGCGCTCGGTGTCACGCCGCGGGTGGTCCTCGTCGACCACAATCCGCACGTCGGTTCGGACATGGGCGAATCGGCTCGGCCCGTCATCGAGGAGGCGCTGGCCGGCAACGGCGTGGACACGGTCACCGGCGTCCGGGTGATCGGTGTCGGCGAGCGGAGCGTGACGCTGTCGTCGGGTGAGGACGTGTCCGCCGCGACCGTGGTGTGGTGTGCCGGCATGCGGGCCAATCCGTTGACCGCGCAGTTCGGCGTGCCGTGCGACCGGCTGGGCCGGCTGCCCGTCGACGACTTCCTGAGGCTGCACGGTGTGGGCGGAGTGTTCGCCGCGGGTGATGTGGCCGCGGCACGGATGGACGACGAGCACCTGTCGGTGATGTCGTGTCAGCACGGTCGGCCGATGGGCCGCTATGCCGGTTACAACGTGGTCGGCGATCTGCTCGGCGCCCCGATGCTCACGCTGCGGATCCCCTGGTATGTAACCGTTCTCGACCTCGGACCGGCCGGGGCGGTGTACACCGAGGGCTGGGACCGGCGGGTCGTCAAGCGCGGCGCCGAGGCGAAGGCCACCAAGCGGGTGATCAACGGCGAACGGATCTACCCGCCGCTCGATGGTGACCGTGCCGCGCTGCTGGCCGCGGCCGCGCCGGAGTTGCAGGCCGCACCGAAGTGATCAACGGTCTCTCACTCGTCAACATATGTTGACGCGATTACATGCCGTCGCGCCCGCTCGCCGCCGATAGCGCTCAAGCGAGGACGCTCTCGGCCGTTCGCCGACAGCTGCCAAGCTGCAAATTCACAAGGACGCGAGGGCGTGCACCGGCGGGCCATGGCGGCGCGCCGGCGCCCGACTCAGGCCGCGGCCGGTGGTGGCTGCGGTTGAAACGGCTCGTACCACCACCAGTCGGCCCGTT
>NZ_JAUMSQ010000199.1:0-11978 GCF_030519285.1 Mycolicibacterium arseniciresistens | reverse complement strand
GGAGGCTGCTTCCTCCCCGGGCGCAGTGTAATCCACCAAGGCGCGCCGGCGCCCGACTCAGGCGGCTGCCGGTGGTGGTTGCGGTTCGAACGGTGAGTACCACCACCAGTCGGCGCGTTCGCCGGTGGGCCCGGGACAGGGTGGTACGTCGGGTGGCGGTTTCGTCGGGGGTCGAGCCAGCGATGCTGAACTCAATGACTGTCCGTCGCTGTGGACGACGACGAGGTGCTGCGCGGGTCCGGTGATGGTGATGCCGCCGCGGTGATGCATCCGGTGGTGGTACGGGCAGACCAGGACGAGGTTGTCCAGTTCGGTGAAGCCGCCGTCCTCCCAGTGCCGGATGTGGTGGGCGTGCAGACCGCGGGTGGCCCCGCATCCGGGGACCACGCAGCAGCGGTCACGGTGCTCGAGCGCACGGCGCAGCCGGCGGCTGATCTGGCGGGTGTCGCGTCCGGACCCGATCACCTGGCCGTGGCGTTCCAGCCACACCTCGAAGGTGGCGTCGCACAGCAGGAATTGGCGGTCGGCATCGGTCAGCAGCGGACCGAGGTGCAATGACGCCACCTGTTCCTTTACGTCCACGTGGGCGATCACGGTGGTGCGGTGTCCGTGCGGGCGGCGGGCCACCTCGGTGTCCCAGCCGGCATCGACGAGGCTCATGAACGCATCGACCGTGGTGGGCATCGGCGGCACCTGATCGGATGCACGGTCGGCATCGGCATGCGCATCGGCGTCGGTCACGCCGTCGGTTCCGCGCTCGCTGTCGCCATCGGCATCGACTCCGCCCTCGGTGTGGTCGTGTTTCCAGTCGGCGACCATCCCGTCGAGATGGGACTGCACGGCGGCGTCGAGTTTGGCCGCCTCCACTCGCGGCAGGAAGATCCGATACGTAGTGCCCTTGTCGTCGCAGGTCTTGCTGTACGACGGTGCAGGTTCCGGTTCGGGGTCGGGTTGCGGTTGCGGTGGGGGTTCGAGCTTGATCGCGGTGCGCAACTGGTTCACCGTCGCGGCGGTGACCAACTGGGCGTAGTGCGCATCAGAGCCCGGCCCGGCCTTCTCGGCGATCACCCCGACCTGATCGAGTGACACCCGACCCTCGCGCAAGAGTTGGGTGCAGCGCGGCAATTCCTCCCACCGCTGCGCGACGGCGGTGACGACTTCAGCGTTCCTCGGCGACGAGCCGGTCTTCCACGCCACCATCGCCGCCACCGACCGCGCGCCCGTCATGCCCCACAATCCGTCGCGGTCGATCTCGGCGACGATCTCCACCAGCCGCCCGTCGATCGCATTGCGCTGACCGCACAACTCCGCAATCTCATCGAACAACACATCGAGCCGATCCTTCGGCCTCACCGAAGGAGCGAAAGCCGTTGCGCTCGAGGACATGACCCCATCATCGCAGAGGGGTCCGACACGTCAGCCCCGTCGGCTGTCGCGAACGCCACCGCGGGCATGACACCTCAGCTAGACCCGACCATTGCCTTATTGTGACCTTAGATTGCTCTTATTTTCCTTAGAAATTCGTGTACGGTGGGATCCCAGGCGCACGCAGCACTGCGACGGAAGGAACCCGACATGCATCAGGCACCCGCACGGATCGTCCTGGTCACCGGCGGCTCGAGGGGCGTTGGCGCGGCAGTCGCGCAACGGCTCGCCGGTCCCGACACCCATGTCGTGGTGAATTACCGCGAGAAGGCCGAGCGGGCGGAATCGATCGCCGAGGCCATCCGCAGTGCAGGCGGCCACGCCTCGACGCTGCGAGCCGATATCTCCGATGAGATCGAGTGCGCGGCGATGATCGACACCGTCGCGGCCCGGTTCGGGCGGCTCGACACCCTGATCCTCAACGCGTCAGCCCGGCTCGAACTCGGTGTCGACCTCGGCTACGCGAAGCGCGTCAACCGCGATGCCCAGCGTCGTCTTGCGCTCAGGGCGGTGCCGCTGATGCCTGCGGGCGGCCGCATCATCTTCGTCACCAGCCACGCAGCCCACTTCTTTCCCCATCGGGCTGTTCCGAAGGGACAAACGGCGATCGCCGCGAGCAAGTGGGCGGGCGAGACGGCGCTCTACGCGATGCGGTCGGAATTCCGCCGCGCCGGTGTGCATTTCACCGTTGTTTCCGGCAGTGAGGTCGACACGAACTTCGCCGGGGCGATCGTCACCGCCGCCGACGCCGCGAATCCGTCCGGCATCGTGTACGTCGGCGGCGCCGACTCCATGATGATCGCCTAGTCACTCAGTCCGGCGACGACAGGTTCAGTCCCGCGCGTACCGCTCGGCGAATCTCCGGAGGATCTCCGGGGGATACGTCACGTTCCACTGCAGCGCAGCGACTTTGAGTTCCTGCGCCGACTCCGGCGCGAAATACCCGTAGTCCTTGTAGACGTCGATACGCGTCCGGACGCCGTCAATGTCGAGTTCGGGGTGGAACTGCGTGGCGTACACGTTGGTCTTCACCCGGAACGCCTGCACCGGGCTGTCGGGCGACGACGCGAGGCAGACGACATCGGGCGGCAGCTCCGAGGCTGCCTCCTTGTGGCCGCCATAGGCGTCGAAATTATCTGGCGCGTCGCAGAACAACGCGTCGTCACGGCCGGCGGCCGACACCGAGACCGACATCCCGCCGACGGGCTCGGGGTGGGTTCGGTCGATGGTCGCACCGACGACCGTGCCGAGAGTGCCCACGCCGTAACAGCAGCCGAGGAACGGGAAGTCCGCGTCGACGATGCGCTCGATCAACGGAAGCAGCTCGCCTTCCACGCGGCGCTGCGTTGACGACTTCGTCGCGGGGTCGTCGCTGACGTTGTACGGCCCGCCGCCGAGGATGATGCCCGACCAGTCCGCGAGGTCGATCTCCCCCAACGACTCGTGCGTCAACCGGATGCGGTGCATCCCCTCGCGATCCACACCGGCGAAGCGCATCATCGCCAGGTACTCGTCGTCGGCGGCGGCGTCCTCACCGCGGATCGACAGCAGCAGGAAGGGGCGCGAATGCACGACACCCCGCGAGCTCGGTGAGCCCGCGGGGTGCCGCATGTTGCCGGTGACGATGTTGCGCGTCAGGCCAGTTCGAACCGGTCGTTGTTCATGACCTTGACCCACGCCGCGACGAAGTCCTCGACGAACTTGCCCTTGTTGTCGTCCTGGGCGTACACCTCGGCGATCGCCCGCAGCACCGAGTGCGAACCGAACACCAGGTCGTTGACGGTCGCCGTCCACTTGGTCTCGCCGGAAGCCCGGTCGACGCCCTCGTAGACGTTCTCGCCGATCGCCGACGACTTCCACTCCGTGCCCATGTCGAGCAGGTTCACGAAGAAGTCGTTGGTCAGCACGCCCGGCTTGTCGGTGAACACGCCGTGCTTGGTGCCGCCGTGGTTGGCGTTCAGCGCCCGCAGGCCGCCGATGAGCACGGTCAGCTCCGGTGCGGTGACATCCAGGAAGTAGGCGCGCTCGAGCAGCAGCTCCTCCAGCTGCGCCTTCTCACCCGGCCGGACGTAGTTTCGGAACCCGTCGCCGCGCGGTTCGAGCACCTTGAACGAGTCGACGTCGGTCTGCTCCTGCGACGCGTCGGTGCGGCCCGGCGCGAAGTGGACGTCGATCTCGTATCCGGCGTCCTTCGCGGCCTTCTCGACCGCCGCGGAACCCGCCAGCACGATCAGGTCGGCCAGCGAGACCTGCCTGCCGCCCGCGCTGTTGAACTCCTGCTGGATCCGCTCCAGCACCGGCAGCACCTTGTCCAGCTCGGACGGCTCGTTGACCTCCCAGCTGCGCTGCGGCTCGAGCCGCAGCCGGGCGCCGTTGGCGCCGCCCCGCTTGTCGGTGCTGCGGAAGCTGGCCGCCGACGACCACGCCGTCTTCACCAGCTGCGGCACCGACAGGCCGGAGTCCAGCACCGCGCTCTTGAGCTTGGCGATGTCCGCGTCGTCGATCAACTCACCCTCGACGGCCGGCACCGGGTCCTGCCACAGCTGCGGCTCGGCCACCCACGGGCCGAGGTAGCGGCTGATCGGGCCGAGGTCGCGGTGCAGCAGCTTGTACCAGGCCTTGGCGAACGCCTCGTTCAGCTCCTCGGGATGGTCGAGCCACCGCCGGGTGATCTCGCCGTAGATGGGGTCGACGCGCATCGAGACGTCGGTGACCAGCATCGTGGGCTTGCGCGGCGGGCCGCCGAACGGATCGGGGATGATCGCCTCGGCGTCCTTGGCCTCGAACTGCCAGGCGCCGCCGGGGCTCTTGGTCAGCTCCCACTCGTTGCCGTAGAGGATCTCCAGGTAGCGGTTGCTCCACTGCGTCGGCTTGTCCGTCCACACCACCTCGAGACCACTGGTGATGGTGTCGCCGGCGTTGCCGCTGCCGAAGGGGCACTTCCAGCCCAGGCCCTGCTGCTCGATCGGCGCGCCCTCGGGCTCCGGGCCCACGTCGTCGGCGCTCGCGCCGTGCGTCTTGCCCAGCGTGTGGCCACCGACGATCAGCGCGGCGGTCTCCTCGTCGTTCATCGCCATCCGGCCGAACGTCTCGCGGATGTCGATAGCGGCGGCCAGCGGATCCGGCTTGCCCTCCGGGCCTTCGGGATTGACGTAGATCAGGCCCATCGTGGTGGCGCCGTAGCGCTCCTCGAGCTGGCGTGCGGTGGCGTCGGCGCCGGCGTAGCGCTTGTCGGTGCCGAGCCACTCCTCCTCCTCGCCGAAGATGACCTCTTCGGGCTCCCAGAAGTCGGGGCGGCCGAATCCGAAGCCGAACGTCTCGAAGCCTGCCGACTCGAGGGCGGCGTTGCCGGCGAACACCAGCAGGTCGGCCCAGGAGATCTTGTTGCCGTACTTCTTCTTGACCGGCCACAGCAGGCGGCGGGCCTTGTCGAGGTTGGCGTTGTCGGGCCAGCTGTTCAGCGGCGCGAAGCGCTGCATGCCCTGGCCGCCGCCACCGCGTCCGTCATAGGTGCGGTAGGTGCCCGCGGCGTGCCAACTCATCCGGATGAAGAGGCCGGCGTAGCTGCCGTAGTCGGCCGGCCACCAGTCCTGCGAGGTGTTGATCACCGAGATGACGTCGGCCTTGAGGGCCTCGACGTCGAGCTGCGCGAACTCCTTGGAGTAGTCGAAGTCGTCGCCCAGCGGGTTGCCCTTGTTGGAGTGGGCGTGCAGCACCGAGACGTCGATCTGCTCGGGCCACCAGTCCTGGTTCTTCCGCGGAGCGCCGCCCTTCACCTCGGGCGACTTGATCGCCGGGTTCTCGCTCTCGCTGCCCTTGCTCTGGGTCGGCGCCTCGGGGTATGGCGGCTTGGCGTCAGAAGTATCGGATGACACTGTGTTTCCCTTCGTATTCCGTAAACATCATGTGGGTGATGGGGCTGATCACGGGTGTGATCGGGAGTGTGCTCGAGCGGTGGAACAGTCGGGACAGAATCCCCAGTAGATGACCTCGGCCTCGTCGATGACGAAGCCCTGGTCATCCGAAGCTGTGAGGCAGGGCGCTTCGCCGACCGCGCAGTCGACGTCGGCGATGGCGCCGCAGCCGCGGCACACCACGTGATGGTGGTTGTCGCCGACGCGCGACTCGTAGCGCGCCACCGACCCGGCGGGCTGGATGCGCCGCACCAGGCCGACGGCGGTCAGCGCGCTCAGCGAGTCGTAGACCGCCTGGTGCGACACCTCGGGCAGATCGTGGCGGACGGCGCGGATGATCGAGTCGGTGTCGGCATGGGGGAGTGCGTGCACCGCGCCCAGCACGGCCAGCCGGGGCCGCGTCACACGCAGCGCGGCGGCGCGCAGCATGTCCGGGAATTCGGAGGCGGCGGGCACGGTGACGAGTCTTGTCGCTTTTCTGGAATCAGTCAAGAGTCGGTCCGGCTGGATTCACTGCGGGCGAACCCGGGCATTACGCAACTGTGACCGCGCGACGGTTACCGTGGGATGTCGGCGCCACCCTCCTAACGTGAAGGTGGCCAGGGGAAACGACGACGGATGACGAGCCAGTGACGCAGCGATACGACCTCGTGATAGCCGGGGGTGGACCGGCGGGATCTTCCGCCGCATGGCAGGCGGCCCAGACGGGCGCCCGGGTGGTGGTCCTCGACAAGGCCGAGTTCCCGCGGGACAAACCGTGCGGGGACGGGCTGACGCCACGCGCCGTCAGCTACATCCAGAAGATGGGTCTGGCCGACGCCGTCGACAAGTTCCGCCGCGTCAACGGCGCGAGGATCTTCAGCCCGAGTGCGTGGGAGCTGGGCTTCCCGCGCAGGCCGGGGATGCCCGACCACGGGTACGTCGCCCGCCGCACCGAGATCGACGGCCTGCTGCTCGAGAAGGCGGCCTCGGCGGGCGCCGAGGTGCGTCAGGGCGCCGAGGTGGCCGCGCCCGTCGTCGAGGACGGCAGGGTCACCGGCGTGGTGCTCAAGGGCGGCGAACAGATCGCGGCCGACGCGGTGATCGCCGCCGACGGCGCGTACTCGCCGACCCGGCGGGCCTTGAACCTGACGTCGCCGTACACCAACTA
The DNA here is from genome assembly GCF_030519285.1 of Mycolicibacterium arseniciresistens. Lineage (NCBI taxonomy): Bacteria > Bacillati > Actinomycetota > Actinomycetes > Mycobacteriales > Mycobacteriaceae > Mycobacterium > Mycolicibacterium arseniciresistens. The sequence continues at coordinate 5,489 of NZ_JAUMSQ010000199.1, read as the reverse complement.
CTCCGCGATCGCGATCCGCGCCGAGATGCCGCTCGAGGGCCCGGACGGCGACACCCTCGACATCCATCTGAAGCTGACGTTCGACGGCGATCAGCTGCCCGGCTACGGGTGGGTGTTCCCGCTCGGCGGGGGCCGGGCCAACATCGGCCTGGGCTACGCCACCAGCTACCGGCGCTGGCACGAGATCAACGCGACCGACCTCCTCGGCTCCTTCATGGCGACGCTGCCCGCCGAGTGGCGGCTGCCGCCGGTCGAGGAGCTCAAACGGTCGAAGGCGCTGCAGGCCTGGCGGCTGCCGATGGGGTTCTCCGCGTGGCCGCCGTGGCGGCCCGGAATCCTGTTCGCCGGCGACGCACTCGGCGCGGCCCGGCCGGTCTCGGGTGCAGGCATCTCCAAGGCCCTGCAGTCGGGGATGGCCGCCGGGGAGTGCGCGATCGCCGCGCTGACCAACGGCGGGCCGGACGACTTCACCAACTACACCCAGCGGATCCGGGCGGCGTGGGGCCGGGAGTACCGGCGCGGCAGGTTCTTCCACCGCGTGGTCGGCAAGCCGGCGATCGCCGGGGCCGGGGTCAAGGTGCTGGACAAGGTCGCCCACCCGAAGCTGCGGGCGAACCTGTTGTTCTGGGAGGACTGGGGCACGCCCGCGGGCCGGGGCACCGGGCGCTGACCGCTACCGCATCGCGCCGGGGATCGCGGCGACGAGTCCGCCGTCGACCACCAGGTCAGCGCCGTTGATGTAGGACGCCTCCGCCGAGGCCAGAAAGGCCACCGCCGAGGCCACGTCCTGCGGTGTGCCGAACCGTCCCGCGGCGATCGCCGCGAGCACCGCGGGCTGGGCGTCGGGCGACACGTTGTCGTGGAACATCGGCGTCTCGATGTAGCCCGGGCTCACCGAGTTGACCCGGATCCGGCGCGGCGCCAGTTCCGCGGCCAGGGTGTGGGCGAGGTTGTGCACGGCGGCCTTGGTGGCCGAATACACCGCGGCCCCGGCCATTCCGCGGTGCAGGCTCCACGAGGCGTTGATCACGATCGCCGCGCCGTCGGCCAGCAGCGGCAGGGTCCGCGCGACGGTGAAGAACACGCCCTTGAAGTTGGTGTCGGCGATGCGGTCGAACTCCGCGGCGGTGACGGTGTCCGTGGCGGCGAACGTCGCCGTCCCGGCGTTGGCGAACACCACGTCGAGCCGGCCGAACCGCTCGCCGACCGCCGCGCGCACGGCGTCGAGCGCCGCCGGATCGGTGACGTCGGCCACCAGGGGCAGCACCCTGGCGCCGGCGCCGAGCCCGTCGGCCGCCGTCTCGAGGCGGGTGGCGTCGCGGCCGGTGATGACGACGGTGGCGCCCTCGGAGAGCAGCAGGCGGGCGGTGGCCAGGCCCATGCCGCTGGTGCCGCCGGTGATCAGCGCGATCTTGTCGTCGAAGCGGGAATCAGTCATGGCTCCAGCGTCGCGGGCATCCGGCCGCCGCGGCAGTGCGTGGTTGTCCTGGTGTTCACACCACCAGGCTGGGTAGCCGGTCCAGGCGGTCGCGGGTGTCGGTGCCGGGCAGTGGGTTCGACAGCTCGAGATGCCAGTCCGGGTGGTCGGCGACCAGCAGCGTGGTGGTGTCGAAGGAGAGCTCGCCCACCGCGGGATGCCGCACCGCCTTCACGGTCTGCGCCGGGGCGGTGACGTCGTGGCGTCCCCACAGTTCGGCGAATTCGGCGCTGACCGACCGCAGCCGCTGCACGAGGCGGCCGAACTCGCGGTCCTCGGGGAACAGCGCCGCATCGGCACGGAAGGCGGCAACCACGGCAGGCGCTGCCGACTCCCAGTCCATCCGCATGTCGCGGTAGCGGATGCTGGTGAAGAACGTCATCAGGCAGTTCTCATCGGCGTCGCGGTAACCGAAAACCGTTTCGGCCCAGCCGTTGAACGCCAGCAGCCGCCAGTGCCGATCACGGACCACGGCAGGCGCGGGCCAGGTGTCGAGCAGCCTGCGCACCTCCGGGGTGACGGCCTCGCCGCTGCGGTCGGGGAGCGGCGGGTTCGCCCCGGCCAGCACGTACAGGTGCGTCCGTTCGTGCGGGTCGAGGCGCAGCGTCCGGGCGACCGCGTCGAGCACGTCGGCCGACACGGTGATGTCGCGGCCCTGTTCGAGCCACGTGTACCAGGACACCCCGACACCGGCGAGGACGGCGACCTCCTCGCGGCGCAGTCCCGGTGTGCGACGACGCCCGCTCGTCGGCAGGCCGACGTCGGCGGGCGTGAGCCGGGCCCGCCGGGACCGCAGGTAGGCGCTGAGCTGGTCGCGTGTGGTCATGCCCGGCACAACACCGGATCGGCCCGCCCCGTTCCACCGCCTACCCTTGTCGGAGTGTCCGATCAGCCCCGCGACGACGTGCGTGCGTTGCGCGCCCGCCTCGACGGGCTCACCATCCGGGACGCGGCGCGCATCGGCCGCAGGCTGAAGAACCTGCGCGGCCCGGTCGACGCCGACCGTCTGGCGCAGCTGGCCGCGCAGGTCACCGCCGGTGAGGCGATCATCGCCGGCCGCGCCGCGGCAGTGCCTGCGATCACCTACCCCGACCTGCCGGTCAGCGACCTGCGCGGTGAGATCGCCACCGCCATCGGCGAGAACCAGGTGGTGGTGATCGCCGGGGAGACCGGATCGGGCAAGACCACCCAGCTGCCGAAGATCTGCCTGGAACTCGGCCGCGGCGTGCGCGGCACCATCGGCCACACCCAGCCACGCCGGCTGGCCGCGCGCACCGTCGCGCAGCGGATCGCCGACGAACTCCGCACCCCGCTCGGCGACGCCGTCGGCTACACCGTCCGGTTCACCGACCAGGTCAGCGACCGCACCCTGGTCAAGCTGATGACCGACGGCATCCTGCTCGCCGAGATCCAGCGTGACCGCAGGCTGCTCGGCTACGACACGCTGATCCTCGACGAGGCCCACGAGCGCAGCCTCAACATCGACTTCCTGCTCGGCTATCTGCGCGAACTTCTGCCGCGCCGCCCCGACCTCAAGGTGATCGTCACCTCGGCGACCATCGAGCCGCAGCGGTTCGCCGCCCACTTCGCCGACGCGGCGGGCATACCCGCGCCGATCGTTGAGGTGTCCGGGCGCACCTACCCCGTCGAGATTCGCTACCGGCCACTGGAAGTCGTCGTCCCGGCGGCGGACGGGGACGACCCCGACGATCCCGACCACGAGGTGGTGCGCACCGAGCTGCGTGACCCGACAGAGGCGATCGTCGACGCGGTGCGCGAGCTCGCGGCCGAACCGCCGGGCGACGTGCTGGTGTTCCTGTCCGGCGAACGGGAGATCCGCGACACCGCCGAGGCCTTGCGGGCCGCACTCGATCCGCACACCGAGGTGCTGCCGCTCTACGCCCGGCTGCCGACCGCAGAACAGCAGAAGGTGTTCACGCCGAGCCGATCTCGCCGCCGGATCGTGTTGGCCACCAATGTCGCCGAGACATCGCTGACGGTGCCGGGGGTGCGTTACGTCGTCGACCCCGGCACGGCGCGCATCTCCCGCTACAGCCGTCGCACCAAGGTGCAGCGGCTGCCGATCGAGGCGATCTCGCAGGCGTCGGCCGCGCAACGGGCCGGCCGCTCGGGCCGCGTCGCGCCCGGCGTGTGCATCCGGCTGTACTCCGAGGACGACTTCGCGTCGCGGCCCCGCTACACCGACCCCGAGATCCTGCGGACCAACCTCGCCGCGGTGCTGCTGCAGATGTCTGCCCTGGGACTCGGTGACGTCGAACGGTTTCCATTCCTGGATCCGCCCGATGCGCGCAGCATCCGCGACGGCGTGCAACTGCTGCAGGAGCTGGGCGCCTTCGACGAGGGCGGCGCGCTGACCGACGTCGGCCGCCGGCTGGCCCGGCTGCCGCTGGACCCCCGCATCGGCCGGATGATCCTGCAGGCCGACACCGAGGGTTGCGTGCGCGAGGTGCTGGTGCTGGCCGCCGCGCTGTCCATCCCGGATCCGCGCGAACGCCCCGCCGACCGGGAGGAGGCCGCCCGGCAGAAGCACGCCAGGTTCGCCGACGAGCAGTCCGACTTCATGAGCTACCTGAACCTGTGGCGCTACCTGCGCGAGCAGCGAAAGGAGCGGTCCGGCAGCTCTTTCCGGAGGATGTGCCGCGACGAGTTCCTGCACTACCTGCGGATCCGGGAGTGGCAGGACCTAAACGGCCAGCTGCGCAGCATCGCCCGCGACCTGGGCATCGTCGAGTCGGACGACAAGGAGCCGGCCGAACCGGACCGGGTACACGCCGCGCTGCTCGCGGGGCTGCTGTCCCATGTCGGCATGCGCCAGGAGGAGTCGCGGGAGTATCTCGGCGCCCGCAACACCCGCTTCGTCCTGGCCCCGGGTTCGGTGCTGACCCGCAAGCCGCCGCGCTGGATCGTGGTGGCCGACCTGGTGGAGACCAGCAGGCTGTACGGGCGCATCGCGGCGCGGGTCCAGCCGGAGACGGTGGAGCGGATCGCCGGGGACCGGGTGCGGCGCAACCACAGTGAGCCGCACTGGGACGCCCAGCGCGGCGCGGTGATGGCCTACGAGCGGGTCACCCTCTACGGGTTGACGCTGGTCGCCCGCCGCCGCGTCGACTACACCCGGCACGATCCGGAACTGGCGCGCGAGCTGTTCATCCGGCACGCGCTGGTCGACGGCGAGTGGCAGACCCGGCACCACTTCTACCGCGACAACGCCCGGCTGCGTGAGGAACTGGCCGAACTCGAGGAGCGCACCCGCAGGCGCGACCTGTTGGTGACCGACGACGACATCTTCGCGTTCTACGACGCCCGGGTGCCCGCGGACGTGGTGTCGGCGCGGCACTTCGACGGGTGGTGGAAGAAGCAGCGGCACAAGACCCCCGACCTCCTCACCATGACGCGCGCCGACCTGCTGCGCAGTGACGTCTCGGCTGATCAGCCGGACCGCTGGGAGGCCGACGACCTGTCGCTGCCGCTCACGTACCGCTTCGAGCCGACCGCGCCCGACGACGGGGTGACCGTGCACGTCCCCGTCGACGTGCTGGCCCGCCTCGGCGGTGACCAGTTCGCCTGGCAGGTGCCGGCCTTCCGCGAGGAACTGGTCACCGAACTGATCCGCTCACTGCCGAAACCGCTGCGGCGCAACTTCGTCCCCGCACCCGACACCGCACGCGCCGTGCTGTCCACGCTGGATCCCGGGACGGAGCCGCTGCTCGACGCGCTGCAGCGGGAATTGCACCGCCGCACCGGGGTGCTGGTCCCCGTCGACGCGTTCGACCTGGACAAGCTGCCCGCGCACCTGAGGGTGACGTTCGCCGTCGAGGACGCCGACGGCGCCGAGGTGGCCCGCGGCAAGAACCTCGACGCGCTGCAGGAGAAGCTGGCCGGGTCGACGCGCCGTGCCGTCGCCGAGGCGGTCGCCGGCGACCTCGAACGCAGTGGGCTGCGCGGCTGGCCCGACGATCTCGACGAGCTGCCGCGCACGGTCGAACGCACC
>NZ_JAUMSQ010000198.1:0-13429 GCF_030519285.1 Mycolicibacterium arseniciresistens | reverse complement strand
GGCGGCCGCCGCAGCCTCTCGGTGCGCCCAGCGTCGGGTGGGCGTGGCGCGTCGGGACGTGCCGGCGGCGGGCGGAATCTCTGGGTCGGCGGTTCGGGCCGGCCCCGCGGAATGCGGTGCGTCGCCGGATCCTGCGGTGGCTGGCCGCGACCACGCCATCCGGGCTCCCCTGGGCGTGGCGGCGGGGGCGTCGTCATCGTCGCGATTCTGCCTCATCGGCCCGGCATAGGTCGTGGACGCGGCCGGTCCCGCCGGCTACCTCGTCGTCGTCGGCGGCGGCGGCGAGGTCAGCGACAGGCCGGCGTAGATCTCGTCGAGCAGTATCGGCAACATCGCCTGCGCGGTGGTCCTACCGTCCGGCGACAGCGTCAGATTCGTCCAGATGACCAGCGTGACGTCGTTCTCCGGGTCGAAGCCCATGAACGAGTTGAATCCCGGCAGCTCGCCGCCGTGGTAGAACATCGCGGCCTGCGGTCCGAAACGCTGATACGAGATGCCGTACCCGTATTTCTGGCCTTCGGGCGCTTCCGGATCCTCCGCCTGCAGCGCGTCCTGCCATCGGCGGTGGTGGTCGGCATCGAAGATCCGGCCGGAGACGAGTGCGCGCATCCAGGTGGCCATGTCGTCGGCCGTCGAGATGGCGCCCCCGGCGGCGGTGGCGTAGGACGAATTCTGGTGGGTGTAGTCGACCGGCTTCAGTGACCCGTCCCGCGCGGCGGCCTGCATGTCGGGCGGGTAGGGATCGTCGCCGAGGGCGTAGAAGCTGCCGCCGTACATGTAGCCGTGCGAGAACGGTGCCGGGATGGCGGTGTCGTAAGCGGCGGGCAGCGAGGTCTGCGCCATGCCGGCCGGAGCGAAGAGCCTCTCCTGCAGCTGCTGGGCCAGCGGGCGGCCGCCCGCCTTCTCGGCGACCAGGCCGAGCAGCGCGTAATTGGTGTTGCTGTACTCGTATTCGGCGTCAGGCGCGAAATTCGGCGGGTGACGGAAGGCGATGGCCAGCACCTCCCCTGGCGTCCACGCCCGGCCCAGGTCGGCGTCCATCATCGCCGACAGCTCTGGATCGCCCGTGTAGCCGTACAGACCGGTACGCATCTTCATCAGCTGCGCGACGGTGATGTTGTCACCGTTCGGCACGTCGGCCACGAATCTCGACACGGGATCGTCGAAGGCGAGCTTGCCGTCCTGGGCAAGCAGCACGATCAACGCGGCGGTCATCGTCTTGGTGTTCGACGCGATCCGGAAGTGGGTTTCGGGGGTGGGCGGCGTCATGGCCCCGATCTCAGTCGTCCCGAAGGGCGCGACGAACCTCCCCTGCGGGGTCTGCAGCAGGACCAGCGCGCCGGGAACCTCGAGTTCCTTCGCCGCGGCCTCGACGACGGCCCGGAGTGATTCTCCGTCAACCGTTTTCAGCGCCGTCGACGCCACGCCGGTGGTGGCGGTCGTCGGCGGCGTTGGTGTCGTCGGCCCGTCGGCGGACGACGTACAACCGGCCGCCAGCAGCACCACCGCGCCGGCGAGGCAGCACAGGCGCGTCATTCGGAGACGAGATCCGGACATGGACCCACCGCCCGTCGGCATCGCTGGTAGCCGGACCCTACGCCCGTCACGAAGTCGAGACCGGCGATCAGCGGAACGCGACACGCGACCCGCACCGCACGGCCGAAGGCTCCGGCCGGCGCTAGCCTCAGCCCATGCCGTCCCGAAGCCGGACCCGCTCGGCGAGATATGCGCGCCGACGCAGCCGGCGGATGGCCGAGCAGGTACACGATCTGACTGCAGCGCAGTGGACCGCACTGAAGCTGGCCTGGGGCGGGTGCGCCTACTGCGGTGCCAATGGCACACCGCTGCAGAAGGACTGCATGCTGCCGATCTCGCGCGGCGGCCGGTACGCGCTGACGAACGTGGTGCCCAGCTGCGGCTCGTGCAACGCCAGCAAGTGCAACTCCGAGGTCACCAGCTGGATGCGCCGCAAGAAGCTCGACGAAGGTGCGTTCCTGGTCCGGCAGGCCGAGATCGCGCGCGAGCTGGTCGCCGATGAGGCCGTCGTCGCGCCGTGCCCTGAGTAGCGGGCGTACGCGTACCGGCGATCTGCCGATCGTCGTCGAGTTTGCCGTTGATGCCCGCCGGGTACTGACCTGCCAGCGCAGCGACGTTTCAAGTCGTGCTATCCCGTTGCGATTTCGTTGCCAGGAGGAGATCGAATGACCGCATTTCTACGACGGGGACGGGCCGCAGCGTCGGTAGCCGTCGTGGCCGGCCTGATCGGCGCATTGTGCTGCTTGGCCATGCCGACCGCACAGGCATTCGCGATCCAGAACCACGACAGCATCACGCGTGCCGCACTCCCGGCCGATCAGGTCAATCAGCTCGGCATCGCGCAGATCCTCAACGGGCCGCCGCCCGGCGGGGGCGCCGTCGGCAGTGACGCCTTTGCGCTCGACGACTGGCGACACATCGACAACTCGAAAAGCCCCGCCGAGGTCTGCGCCAAGGCGCAGCGGGCATGGGACGTCTTCTCACCGGTCATCCTCAGCGGGTCACTGCCGGCCGGCCCAGGTGCGACGGTGTTGGTGAACGGGCCCGCCGCGCGCGCCGCGTTCGGCGGCTTACTGCACGCCCAGCAGGACTTCTACGCACACTCGAACTGGGTCGAGGAGAACATCGCGGCGGGGCAGCCGAACCGGCTGGCTCCCCCGCTGTTCCCGTCCTGCAATCCGGGCGCTTTTCCGGCCAGTCTCCACACCGGCTATTTCAATCTGTTGTTCTTCAACCAGTTCCCGTTCGACGGCTGTCCCCCCGGTGGTCCGCCGCCCGGCTTCCAGGAGTGCCACTCGGCGCTGAACAAGGACGGCCCTGACACGGCACGCGGTAAGCAACCCGTTCCCGGGACCGGGATGAACATGTATTCCTTGGCGAAGAGTCTGGCCACCACGGCGTCCACCGACCTCTACAAGCAGGTGCGGAGCCTGGTCGTCCGCACGGTCACCGCGAAATACCCTGGCGTGAACAGTGAATGCGTCGTGACGAAGCTGTTCCGCCCCGACCTGTTCGGGCCCTGTGCCCCGTACTCGATCCCGCTTCCACCCGCACCTGCACCGCCACGCTGACTCGAGGCCCAGTCGAACAGGCGCCGGAAGCGTCCATGTCGATTTACCGTGAGTCATGGCTCATGGAACCGCATCGGTCGTCATCGCCCATCCCGAGCAGGTCGTCTGGGACTACATCGTCGACCCGGACAACACGTCGAACGTGCTGCCGGGGATCGTGGCCGTCCGCGCCGAGAAGCGACCGCCCTACGTTCCCGGCGACGTCTGGCACGGCACGGCCCGACTGTTCGGCATCACCTACGAGTGGACCGGCGTGTTCAGCCGTTTCGAGCCGCCCAGAGTGATGGAATTCCGGTCGACGGAGTCGAGGTTCCCGTTCGTCACTGTCGACACCCTGGAAGAGGTTCCCGGGGGTACCCGCTACACCTGCCAGGCCACCGGCGAACCGGCGTTCGGCGGCCCCGTCGGTCGACTGCTCGACGCCGTCATGTCCATGGCGTACCAGCGGGTGCTGAGTAGGCATCTCGCCCGACTGCCGGCGCATGTCGATGCGTGGGCGGCCAACAGGCGCTGACCGTCGCGACTGATCGACCGCCGCTACCGCCCGCGCGAGACCTGCTCACGAATGGCCTGCATGTCGATCACCGACCACACCTCGGCGATGCGACGCTCGTCGTCGAACCTGTAGAAGACGTGCTCCGGAAACGACACCTGCCCACCTGTCGGCTCGAAGCCCAGAAAAGTGTGCCGCGGAGTGCATTCGAAGAACAGCCTGCATGCCACGACGTTGTCGTCGGCGATGACGACCTCCGGCTGGTAGTGCAGATCCGGGATCGCGTCGACATCGCCTTCCAGCATGGTTCTGTAGTCCTGCAGGGTCATCCGCCGCCCGTTGTAGGACAGCTGATCGGCGACGAACTCGCCGAGCCGCGGCCACTGTCGCTCGTTGAGGCACTGCAGGTAGGCGCGGTAGACATTCAGCAGATCGTCCTGGCTCATCCGGCCGACCTTTCGGTTGTTCGGACGATTACGCTCGCCCCATCTGGTCCAAGGCGACGCGCAGAGAAGTGCTGGGGATCTTGACCAGCCCGCCGTAGGGCTGATCCATCTCGAGCATCATGAAGATCGGGCCGGCGAGTGCAATCGCGGCGACCACCAATGCCGCGATCACGCTCGCGTTCCGCGGTGCGAACAGCCCGAAACTGGCGAAGATCACCGCCAACCACGCCACGACAACGACGAAGAACGCCCATGGGAATCGGCTTCCGATTTGTTCGACGGTCGTCCACCGCGACTGGGCAATCGTGTTGGTGCTCTCCAGCGCGTTGGACCGCAGCCACTGCTGACGTTCCGTCCGCGGCGACAGTTCGAAGACGTCACGCTGAACCAGAGTTATGCCGGCCCCACTGCTGAGCGCCGTGAGCGATACCGCACCGCCTTCCTCCGGCCAAATCTGATGAATTCGTTGTGCAAGCAAATCCTTGGCCAACGCTCGGATTGGCGCGGTCTCCGGCCCGTACTCGGCCAAGGTCTGATCGAGCATGATGAATTGAACGCCCGCACTTCGCAGTTCACTCTCCTTCTCGGCGAGCGAGCTGATGGAGGAGCCGGTGAGAAGGCCGAGCACCACCGCCGACAGCGTCCCGAGCATGGCCATTATGGTCCTGATGGCGTCGCGCGACTCGGTGCTCAAATGCGGATCGGGAAGGACCTTTCCGAGAAACATCCCCAGCATTGCGCCGCCGAAGATGATCGCGAAGACAACGACGCCGATCAGAACGTCTTTCATCAGCCCCTCGCTCTCCACCGCGAGAACGCGTTGACGAGCGCCTGCGGTTGGCCGCGTTCAACGTACTGCCTGGCGTTCGGCTCATACCGATGATCGTCAATCTTGCGCTCTAAAGGCCTCCGCGAAAATTGTCGGCTCAGTCGTCGGTGTCGCTTCCTCTGCACCCAAGGACCATTACCCGGGGCTTCAGCCCAGACGCGGGCCTTTCATACGGCTGGCCGCAGGCCCTGATGCCTCAGCCTCCACCTACACGTGGAAGCCGAACTCCACCACGTCACAGACCGCACGAGCTACTTTTGCCCCTAGAGTCTGCTCTGTGCTCGACGCCGCCATCAGCCGCCGCTACACCGAAATCGCTGACGTCTACATCGACATGTTCGGCGCCGTCGAGCATGTCGATCCCGAGGACCTGCAATTCCTGCACCGGCATCTTGGTCGATGCGACGGCACAGTTCTCGACGTCGGCTGCGGACCGGGGCACCTCACCGCTTACTTGACGGAGCTCGGTGCGATCGCGAGGGGTGTCGACCTGGTGCCTGCCTTCATCGACGGCGCCCGCTCTCACTGGCCCGAACTCGACTTCGCCGTCGGCTCGATGCGAGACCTCGACGTTCCCGACCACTCGCTTGGCGGAATTCTCGCCTGGTACTCGCTGATTCACTGTGAACCCACCGAACTCGGCGCGGTGCTCGCCGGATTCCGTAGGTCGATGAAGCACGATGGGACTCTGGTGGTGGGGTTCTTCGAGGGCGACGAACTCGAACCGTTCGACCACAAGGTGATCACGGCTCACCGTTGGCCGATCGACCAGTTGTCGCGGCTGCTCTCTGCTGTCGGGTTCGTCGAGACAGAGCGGATGCGACGAGCGGGCAACGATCGGGTGCGGCCGCACGCCGCCCTCGCCCTGCGAGCGACATGCCTGCGGCAGAGTGCGATGAGCTCGAGGGAGAATTGATGGCAAACCGCTGGTCTGGAGTGACCATCGATTGCACCGATCCGATTCGGATGTCGACTTTTTGGGCCGCCCTGCTCGGCATCCCAGCGTCGAGCGAGCACGGGGATGATTCGGACTGGGCGACGGTGGGCTCGCGCTCGGGACCGTTACCCCGACTCACCTTTCAGCGCGTTCCCGAACCGAATGCCACGAAGGTGCGCATCCACCTCGACGTGGAGGTCGATGACATCGACACCGGACGTCTGCAAGTCGAGGAACTGGGCGGACGCTTCTCGGGCGTTCGACATGACCACGGCGAAGGGATCGTGCTGAACATGCTGGATCCCGAGGGACATGAGTTCTGCCTGGTTCAGTACTTCGACGTCAGACGTTGAAGCGGAAATCGAGCCTCGAGATCGGCATTGCCCGAAGGGATCGGGTCTACGCTCGCTAGGTGCCCAACAGCCACGATCTGGGCGGCAAGACCGAGCACTTCGGCTCGATCGCCCATACGCCCAGCGAGCCCGTGTTCCACGCGGGCTGGGAGCGCCGGGTGTTCGGCATCAACTACTTCCTGCAAACGTTGCTCGGCCCAGATCTCGACACGTTCCGTGGATACCTGGCACTCCTGCCGCCGGAGGAGTACTTCGGCCCGTACTACCGCCGGTGGGTCCCTGCCATCGAGCAGATGTTCGCCAAGTACCTCTCGGGTGAACGCTCGGTACCGAAAATCAAGGTGGTGGGCACGGCCCTTTTCCTGCAGCGGGTGGCGTTGCGTCCAACCCTGCCCCGCCTCATGAACGCTCGGGTGGCACCGAAGATCGTTGGGACGCACAAGAAGACGAAGCGGCCCGCACGCTTTGCGATCGGTGATGCGGTGCGGGTACGCCCGGCGCCCGCGGATGGGCACAGTCAGCAGCCTGATTACGTCAGCGGCCGGCTCGGGCGAGTGACAGACCACCGCGGCGCCGCGATCCTCCCGGACCGACGTTTCGCGACCGGCTCAACTGCCCCAGAGCACTTGTATACGGTCATGTTCGACGGAGCCGAACTGTGGGGCGACGAGGCCGAGCCCAACACCGAGGTGCGCATCGAGTTGTTCGAGCCTTATCTGGAGCCGGCATGAGTGAGCCTGACCCCATCGCCGTCCGCGTTGAAGCGTTGGAGTCGTTGCTCCTGGAGCGCGGGCTGATCGATCCGGCCGCCGTCGATGCGGTCATCGAGCACTATGAGAAGGATGTCGGGCCACTCAACGGCGCCAAAGTGATTGCGCGAGCCTGGACCGATGACACCTTCCGGAGACGACTTCTGGACCACGGCACCAAGGCCATCGCCGAACTCGGGTTCGGCGGTGTAGAAGGCGCGGACATGCGGATTGTCGAGAACACCAACGATGTGCACAACGTGGTGGTCTGCACCCTCTGCTCCTGCTACCCGTGGCCTGTCCTCGGGCTGCCACCGAGCTGGTACAAGTCGCCGCAGTATCGGTCGCGCATGGTCGTCGAGCCACGCAAGGTCCTTGCCGAAATGGGGCTGGCCGTCTCCGACGATGTCCGTATCCGCGTCTGGGACAGTTCGGCCGAAGCGCGCTACCTCGTGCTGCCCCAGCGACCGTCGGACACAGAAGGGTGGACGGCGGAACAACTGGTTCCACTGGTCACGCGTGACTCGATGATCGGTGTCGCGCTGGCTTCCGAGGCAGCCGATGCCGGACGCTGAGGTCCTTCTCGACGCCGAAGGCCCGGCAGCACCTCCGCGAGCGAACGGGGAATTGGCGTTCGACGCACCGTGGGAGCGTCGCCTGTTCGGCGTGACGATGGCGCTCTGCCAACGCGTGTTCAGTTATGCGGACTTCCGGGAACGGCTCATGGTCCGGGTGGGCGAGGCACCGACCCGGCCCTACTGGCGCAGCTGGGCGGCGGCGCTCGAGGACGCTCTCGCGGACACCTGCGCGCTCGATCCCGGTGTTATCGAAGCGCGCCATCAAGAGTTCTTGGCGCGCCCGCACGGCCACGATCACTGACCGTTTCGATCTGGAGACACTCCGGTCGGCTGCCCGCACCTACACGTTGAAGCGGAACTCCACGACGTCGCCGTCGGCCATCACGTAGTCCTTGCCTTCCGTGCGCACGTTGCCCGCCGACTTGGCCGCCGCCATCGAGCCGGCCTCCACCAGGTCGTCGTAGGACACGATCTCGGCCTTGATGAAGCCCTTCTCGAAGACGGTGTGAACGACCCCTGCGGCTTTCGCCGCGTGGCGCCCGATCGACTCCAGCAATTCGGCCGCAGACTGCTCGTCGAGGTCCTGCAATGCGGCTTTGATTCGGCAAACGCGCAAATGTGCCGCGAAGACGGCGCGACTTCAGCACCGGAACGGGTCGCAAAAGAGGCACAACGCCATGCCGGCTCCGCTAGACTCTGACGGCGCAGTCAATTTGCTGTCGCTCTTTTGAGCGGCGCAATCGGGCTGGCACCGACCGAAACCTCACCGACCCCGGTTTCGCGGCGACGTCTGGGTCGTCGGGGACGCAGCCATGGGTTATGCGATTCACATCGGTCGGGTCGGTGCGTTGGCGGTGGCGCTGGGTGTCGGGGCGGCGGCGGCCACCGGATACAGCATCAGCAACCCGGCGGTGGCATGGGCCGAGGAGGGTTCGCAGTCCACGGGCGACAACTCCGACACCTCCGACAACTCCGACACCTCCGACGATCCGTCCGACAAACCGTCCGACGATCCGTCCGACGACGAGGCCGACGACGAGGCCGACACCGATGCGCCGAAGTCAGATGCTGGCGCCAACATCGACGGCGCGCATCTATCCGATCTCGACAAAGACTCCGATCTCGACAATGACTCCGATCTCGACGACGACTCCGATCTCGACGAGGAGAGCACCAAGCAGGACGGCACCACCTTGACCCCGGTGGTGCACACCCCACAGAACACCACCCCGCAGACCGGGACCCCCACACCGGCCGCAGTCACCGACACCACAGGCCTAACACCCGACCCACCGCCGCCCACCGAGCCGCCGACCCACTACGTCGCACCCGCGGACACCAACACCCCCGCTCTGATCCAAGACCCCAACAGCCCCACGGACCAGGACAGCGACGCCGGACAGTTGAGCGACGGACAGCCCAACGCACGCGCGATGAGCACATCGACCCTCGATGACCCCGCCCCAACACCGCAGATGTTCATCACCGCCGCAACCGCGCCCGGCACCCCAGCCCCAGCGCCGCTGACCGCTCAGCCAGCCAACCTCTCTGAAGCGCTCATGGGAGCCCCGGTGGTGCTGGCCACCATCGTCAATACCGCCATCACCACCCTGCTGAACTCAATCTTCTCCCCCGGCCCGACCACCCCCGCTCCGCCGACGATGCTGTTCATCGTGCTTGGTTGGGCGCAACGCCAACTGCAACGCAGCTTCTTCAACCAATCCCCCACCGCCATCGTCGACGCGGTCACCACCTCCGAAGACACCGGCGTGGACATCGCGGTGCTGAGCAACGACACCGACCCCGACGTGAGCGCCCCGGTCGCCGGCCTGCCGGGCGGCGACGTGCTCACCATCACCGATTACACCCAACCCACCCACGGAACGGTGGTGCTCAACCCCACCACCGGCAAATTCAGATACACCCCGAACGCCAACTACACCGGCACCGACACCTTCACCTACACCGTCTCCGATGAAGCCAGCCCCTGGCACGTCCACGGCCTCGACGGACTGCTCTCCGGCGGCCAACACACCTCCACCACCACCGCCACCATCACCATCACCCCCATCGACGACGCCCCCGTCGCCATCGACGACGGCCCGATCAGCATCGCCGAGGACAGCGGTCCCACCCTGATCCAGGTGTTGGCCAACGACACCGACACCGACGCCGGCCCCAAACACATCATCGCGATCACCCAACCCGCCCACGGCACCGCCACCATCAGTGGCACCGCCGTGTCCTACACCCCGACAGCGAACTTCAACGGCACCGACACCTTCACCTACACCCTCAACGGCGACTCCACCGCCACCGTCAACATCACCATCACCCCCGTCGACGGCGCCCCCGTTGTCGGCGACCCGGCTTTCACCATCAACGGCGGCCCCGACCCACAGACCGGCGCTGTGAATGTCACGCTGAACGTCGCCGATCCCGACGGTGACCCTCTCGTCTACACCGTCCCCACCGCGCCGACCCGCGGCACGGTGGTCGTCAACGAAGACGGGACGGTCACGTATACACCGAAGCCGCGAGAACGCCTGGAGGCCTACGAATCCGCCGGCGAGGACGTCGACAGTTTCACCGTCGTAATCACCGACGGGACCCACCCGCCCATCGAGGTCACCGTCAGCAACGTGCCCATCGACCCAGCCGAAGCGGTCGTCACCGCCACTATCGCCGTCGGCGTCGGTCCGAACGCGGTCGTCTTCAGCCCCGACGGCACCCGCGCCTATACCTCCGATTTCAGCTCTAACACCGTGTCGGTCATCGACACCACTACCAACACCGTCACCGCCACCGTTGAGGTCACCGGCAACCCATACGCGATTGCGCTCAGCCCGGACGGCACTCGCGCCTACACCGCCAACTACAACGGTCACACCGTGTCGGTGATCGACACCACCACCAACACCGTTACCGCCACCATCCCCGTCGGAAGATACCCGCAGGGAATCGCGATCAGTACCGACGGCACCCGCGCCTACATCCCCAACAATGGCGCCGGCACCGTGTCGGTGATCGACACCACCACCAACACCGTTACCGCCACCATCCCCGTCGGAAGATACCCGCAGGGAATCGCGATCAGTACCGACGGCACCCGCGCCTACATCACCAACAATGGCGCCGGCACCGTGTCGGTGATCGACACCACCACCAACACCGTCACCGCCACCATAGCCGTCACCCGCAACCCAGACGCGATAGCGCTCAGACCGGACGGCACGCGCGCCTACACCGCCAACTACAACGGTCACAGCGTGTCGGTGATCGACACCACCCCCAACACCGTCACCGCCACCATCCCCGTCGGAAGATACCCGCTGGGGATCGCGGTCAGTCCCGACGGCACCCGCGCCTACGTCACCAACCAGATTGACAACACCGTGTCGGTGATCGACACCACCACCAACACCGTGAACGCCACCGTCCCCGTCGGCGCGTACCCCCTGGGGATTGCGGTCAGGCCCGACGGCACCCGCGCCCACATCTCCAACAACCGCGCCCCCACCGTGTCGGTGATCGACACCACCACCAACACCGTTACCGCCACCATCCCCGTGGGCACGGGGTCGCGCGGAGTGGCATTCAGCCCAGACGGCACCCGCGCCTACACCTATAACGGCACGGGCGGCACGGTGTCGCTGATCGACACCACCACCAACACCGTCACCGCCACCATCCCCGTCGGCGGTTACGTGTTGGGGATCGCGGTCAGTCCCGACGGCACCCGCGCCTACGTCACCAACCAGATTGACTACACCGTGTCGGTGATCGACACCACCACCAACACCGTCACCGCCACCATCCCCGTCGGCGGTTACTTGTTGGGGATCGCGGTCAGTCCCGACGGCACCCGCGCCTACACCACCAACGCTGGGGGCGACACCGTGTCGGTGATCGACACCACCACCAACACCGTGATCGCCACCGTCCCCGTCGGCGACTACCCCATGGGGATTGCGGTCAGTCCCGACGGCACCCGCGCGTACACCACCGACTACTCCGGCGGTACCGTGTCGGTGATCTCGTTCGCCAACCGTGCCCCGGTGATCACCGCGCCGCCGACCGTCAACTCGGCCGATCCCCAATTCGGCTTTGTCACAGGCGATCTCAACGTCGCCGACAACGACAACCTGACCTACACCGTCACCACCGAGCCGACCCGCGGCACAGTGGTGGTCAACACCGACGGCACCTTCAGCTACACACCGAAGCCGCAGGCACGCCTCGACGCCTACGAATCTCCCGGCGAGGACGTCGACAGCTTCACCGTCACAGTCACCGACGGGACCTACCCGCCCGTCACGGTCACGGTCAACAATGTGCCGATCGATCCGGCCGAAGCAGTTGTCACCGCCACCATCGCCGTTGGCGGCGCCGCTAGTGGGGTGGCTTTCAGCCCCGACGGCACCCGCGCCTACATCGTCAACAACGGCGACGACACCGTGTCGGTGATCGACACCACCACCAACACCGTCACCTCCACCATCACCGTCGGCGACTCCCCGAACGGGGTCACACTCAGCCCCGATGGCGCCCGCGCCTACGTCACCAATTTCATTGGTTACACAGTGTCGGTGATCGACACCGCCACCAACACCGTCACCGACACCATTCCCGTCGGCGCGGGCCCGCGGGAAACCGCTCTCAGTCCCGACGGCTCCCGCGCCTACATCACCAACAATCGCGACCACACCGTGTCGGTGATCGACACCGCCACCAACACCGTCATCGCAACGATCCCGATAAGCCGCAGGCCAGATGGTATCGCGCTCAGCTCCGACGGCACCCGCGCTTACGTTGCCCATACCCAGGACGACGGCGTGTCGGTGATCGACACCGCCACCAACACCGTCACCGCCATCATCCCCCTCAGCAGAGGAGGCCCGACCGGGATCGCGCTCAGCCCCGACGGCACCCGCGCCTATACCGCCAACTCCACCAGCGGCACCGTGTCGGTGATCGACACCGCCACCAACACCGTCGCCGCCACCATCACCGTCGGCAACACCCCGTCAAATATCGCGCTAAGCCCCGACGGCACCGGCGCCTACGTCACCAACTTTCGCGACGGCACCATGTCGGTGATCGACACCACCACCAACACCGTCACCGCCACCATCACCGTCGGCAACACCCCGTACGACATCGCGGTCCCCCGCGACGGCACCCTGGCGTACATCACCAACTACTTCGACAAGACCGTGTCGGTGATCTCGTTGGCCACACATGTCCCTCTCAGCGCACCGCCGGTCGCTAACAACGACAGCATCACCGTCGCCGAAGGCGGCGTCGCCATTGTCACGGTCACCGCCAACGACACCGACGCCGACGGCACGGTCGATACGTCCACGGTCGTCATCACTCGGCACCCTGCCGCCGGAAGCGTCACCGCCGGCCCCAACGGCACCGTCACCTACACCTCGAACGGTGTGGAAGTGACGATCGACAGTTTCGCCTACCGCGTCAACGACAACGCCGGTGCTACCAGCAACGAAGCCACCGTCACCGTCATGATCACCCCGGTCAACGATTCGCCGGTGGCAGCCAACGAGTCCTATTCGACGAATGCGGACACCGCGCTGACGGTGGCCTCCCCGGGCGTGTTGTCCAATGCCAGTGACCCCGAGACAAATTCGTTGATGGCGGTGCTGGTGACGGACCCATCGCACGGAACGTTGACCCTCAACTCGAACGGGTCGTTCACCTACACCCCGGCGGCCAGCTATAGCGGACCGGACAGCTTCACCTACAAGGTCAATGACGGCTCGCTCGACAGCAATGTCGCCACGGTGAACCTGACGGTCAACGCGGTCAACACCGCCCCGGTGGCTGCCAACGACGCCTACTCGACCAATGAGGACGCCACGATGACCGTGGCGGCGCCCGGTGTACTGGGCAATGACAGTGATCCCGAAGGCGCAG
>NZ_JAUMSQ010000197.1:0-3575 GCF_030519285.1 Mycolicibacterium arseniciresistens | reverse complement strand
CGCCTACTCGACCAATGAGGACGCCACGATGACCGTGGCGGCGCCCGGTGTACTGGGCAATGACAGTGATCCCGAAGGCGCAGCGTTGACCGTCGTGAAGGTCAGCGATCCCGCACACGGCACGTTGACACTCAACTCCAACGGGTCGTTCACCTACACCCCGACTGCCAACTACACCGGGCCGGATTCATTCACCTACAAGGTGACTGACGGTTCGCTCGACAGCAATGTGGCCACGGTGAATGTGACGGTCAACGTGGTCAACGACGCCCCGGTGGCTGCCGATGACGCCTATTCGACCAATGAGGACACTGCGCTCACCGTGGCGGCGCCTGGTGTACGGGGCAACGACACCGACCCGGAAGGCAGCCCGTTGACCGTCGTGAAGGTCAGCGATCCCGCACACGGCACGTTGACGCTCAACTCCAACGGCTCCTTCACCTACACCCCGACGGCCAACTACACCGGGCTTGACTCGTTCGCCTACAAGGTGACTGACGGCGTGCTCGACAGCAATGTGGCCACCGTGTCGCTGACAGTGAACGTCGTGAACGACGCTCCGGTGGCCATTCCGGACTTCTACACCATCGGCGAAGACAGCACGTTGACCGTCCCCGCTTACGGACTCCTGAACAACGACACCGACATCGACGGTCCAGGGATATACGTCGTTGCGGTCACCAATCCGGTCCACGCCGCTCCCTCCTCGTTCCAGCTCCTGTCGGACGGTTCCTTCACCTACACCCCACCAATCAACTTCAGCGGCACGGATTCGTTCACCTACCAGATCACCGACGGCATCACCAGGTCGACGTACTCCACGGTCACCATCACCGTCACCCCGGTCAACGACGCGCCGACACCAACCAACGACTCCTATGCCACCACCGTGAACACCGCGTTGACGGTCGCCACCCGCGGCGTCTTAGCCAATGACACCGACCCCGAGGGAAGTTCACTGACTGCACAGGTGGATGCCGGTCCGTCGCACGGCACACTGTCGCTCAACCCCAACGGGTCGTTCACCTACACCCCCGCCGCCAACTACATCGGGCCCGACAGCTTCACCTACCGCGCGTCGGACGGCACAGCCACGAGTTCGGTGGCCACCGTGAGCCTCAACGTCAAAGCGGTCAACAACGCCCCGGTGGCCAACCCCGAGTCATACACCGTCGCCGAGGACACCACATTGACCGTCGCTGCTCCCGGGGTGCTGGGCAATGACACCGATATCGACAGCGACGTCTTGGTTCTCAGTGCGGGCACCGCGACTGCACATCAGGGCCTGTTCGATCTTCGCTCCGACGGCTCGTTCATCTATACGCCGGCACCCAACTACCACGGCCCCGACTCGTTCACTTACCAAATCAGCGACGGCATCGCCACTTCCGCCTTCACCACTGTGAACATCACCGTCACCTCGGTGAACGACGTGCCGGTAGTCGCCAACGACACCATTCCGCTGGCCAAGGACGGCTTCTACGGAATCGCCCTGGACAACCGGTCTTTCGACGATGACGGCGATCCGCTGATCGCAACGCTGCTCACCAGCACCCAAAACGGCGTCCTGGTCTTCAACGGCGTCGACCGGTCCTTCACCTACAAACCCAATACCGGCTTCACCGGACAGGATTCGTTCACCTACAAGGTCAACGACGGAACCGTCGACAGCAACGTGGGCACCGTCACCCTCGTCATCAGCTAGGTCGCGCGAGGGCGGCAGGGTAGATCGGTCTCAACCCCCACCTACACGTTGAAGCGGAACTCCACCACGTCGCCGTCGGCCATCACGTAGTCCTTGCCTTCCATCCGCACCTTGCCCGCCGACTTGGCCGCCGCCATCGAGCCGGCCTCCACCAGGTCCTCGTAGGACACGATCTCGGCCTTGATGAAGCCCTTCTCGAAATCGGTGTGGATGACGCCTGCGGCCTTCGGCGCGGTGTCGCCCTGATGGATCGTCCACGCCCGCGACTCCTTGGGCCCGGCGGTCAGGAAGGTCTGCAGCTTCAGCGTGTGGAACCCGGCACGGGCCAGCGCGTCGAGGCCGCGTTCGGTCTGCCCGATCGACTCCAACAGCTCGGCCGCCGACTCCTCGTCGAGTTCCTGCAATTCGGCTTCGATCTTGGCGTCGAGGAACACCGCGTCGGCGGGCGCCACCAGCTCGCGCAGTTCGGCCACCTGCGCGTCGTCGGTCAGCACTCCCTCGTCGGCGTTGAACACGTACAGGAACGGCTTGGTGGTCAACAGGTTCAACTCGCGCAACAGCGTCGCGTCGAAGCTCGCGCCGAACAGCGTCCGGCCGTCGTTGAGCACCTCTTGCGCGGCGAGCGCGGCCTCGTGCACGGGCCTGCGGTCCTTGTGCGTGCGGGCTTCCTTCTCCAGTCGCGGCAGCGCCCGCTCGAGGGTCTGCATGTCGGCGAGCATGAGTTCGGTCTCGATCACCTCGATGTCGGACCGCGGGTCGATCCGGCCGTCGACGTGGGTGACGTCGTCGTCGGTGAACACCCGCACCACCTGGCAGATGGCGTCGCATTCACGGATGTTGGCCAGGAATTTGTTTCCGAGACCGGCCCCCTCCGACGCGCCCTTGACGATGCCGGCGATGTCGACGAACGTCACCGGCGCGTGCACAATCTTGTCGGAGTGGAACATTTTCGCCAGCTCGTCGAGCCGAGGATCCGGGAGCGCGACCACACCCTCGTTGGGTTCGATGGTCGCGAACGGGTAGTTCGCCGCCAGCACGTTGTTGCGCGTCAGCGCATTGAACAGGGTCGACTTTCCGACGTTCGGGAGTCCGACGATTCCGAGGTTGAGTCCCACAGGGATCACAGTCTGCCAGAGGACGGCGCGCGCACCCGCGCGCGCTGGCAGCGCAGCACGCTGCGGAGCCGGTACGGTCTACCTGTGTCAGGACAGCGCGCCCGGCCGGCGGTGTCGGCCGACCATCGCTCTGTGCATCCCAATTTCCCGGGTGTGCCGTGGTGGGGTGCCGTGCTGCTGGCGGGCACGTTCACCGCCGTGGGCTTCGCCTTCGACGCCGGATCGGGCGACCGTCAGCTCAGCGCGGTGTTCTCCGCCTGCTACGTCCTGGGGTGTCTGCTCGCGGTGCTCGCGGTCCGGCAGAACTCGATCTTCACCGCCGTCATCCAGCCGCCACTGATCCTGTTCGCGAGCGTTCCCGGCGCCTACTTCCTGTTCCACGGCGGGCAGCTCAGCGGGCTCAAGGATCTGGCCATCAACTGCGGTTATCCGCTGATCGAGCGGTTCCCGCTGATGTTCTTCACCGCCGCGGCCGTGCTGCTCATCGGCATGGGCCGGTGGTACCTCGGCATGTCGGCACGGCGGGGCGCACCGGCCGCAGAGGCCAGCGACGCGAAGGCCGCCAAGGACACGAAAGCGCCCAAGCCCAAGCGCAGCGCCTCCGGCGGCGGGCTGCTGTCGACCGTCACCGCCAAGGTGTCCGCCCTCACCGGTGCCGACGCCGCCGAGGATGACGCCGAGGACGAGGAACCGCCACGCAAACGCGCCTCCGAGCGGCCCCGGCGGTCCGCCCGCACGGCCGCCGGTGAAGCCGC
>NZ_JAUMSQ010000196.1:0-16191 GCF_030519285.1 Mycolicibacterium arseniciresistens | reverse complement strand
GGCCCCTGCGGCTTGAACCGCGGCAGCACTGCACACCGGCGCCGCACCCGCAGCCGCCGGTGCGGCGGGAGCCGCCGGTGCGCCGGAGGCCTGGTCCACACACTGGTATCCGCCCGTCTTCAACGGGGCGGCTGCCGCGTGTGGGGCCAACGCCATGCCGGCCACGCATAGGCCCGCACCGGCAACTACTCTCACAGCAATCCGACCAAAGGTGCTCATCGCCGGCGACTCCTTCAACTCTGCTCAAAATGACTGCGACGAAAATTTCCTGTGGCGCAACCGTAGAGCACACCGTAATGCCCGTCTACACAACGCCAGAAGTGGTTGCGAGGTTGACGCCCAAGCGAGCTTGGCTTGTGACGGAGCCGTATCCGTGTCGTGACTCGGGCCCGCAGCCTGCCGATGTCAGCACCGATGCAGCTAACACAGGTGCCCGCTCAGCCGGTCGGCAGCGCCTCGGCCGAGGCCCGCCGGAACTCGCTCGGGTTGACGCCGCGGACCCGTTTGAACGCTGCGCTGAACCCGAACGGATCGGAGTACCCGACGGTGCCGGCGATGTCGGAGACGGTCGCGCCCTTCCGCTCGATCAGCAGGTCGGCCGCGAGCGTCATGCGCCAGCGGGTGAGGTAGGTCAACGGGGGTTCGCCGACCAGGTCGGTGAAGCGCTTGGCCAGCGTCGAGCGTGACACCCCGACACGGTCGGCCAGCGTGGCGACCGTCCACGGCGCGGCCGGGTCGGCGTGCAGCAGGCGCAGCGCGTCGCCGGCCACCGGATCACGCTGGGCCGCCCACCACGCCGGTGGCTCGCCGCCGGGCCGGTCGAACCACTCGCGCAGCGTGCACACCAGCATCCAGTCCAGCAGGCGGTCCAGCACCACCTGCTGGCCGGGGGCGTCGACGGCGACCTCCGCGGCGAGGTGATCGAGCACCGGGTCTCCCGTGCCGCCGGCTTCCACCCGCAGCACGACGGGCAGCGCATCGAGAAGCCGCCGGCTGATCTCTCCGCGCACCGGATAGGCGCCGACGATCAGGGTCGTGCCGCCGTCGTCGCGGTTGTCGGTCCAGCCGAGGCGGTGCCGGGTACCGCCCTGTTCGGGCGTCGCACAGTGCTCGCCGCACGCGATCGGCTCCGCCACGGTGTCCAGTTCGTCGACGAACGTGAAAGTTCCGGGACCCCGCACGACGACCGTCTCGTAGGCGTGGAGCGGCTCGGGCCGGCCGTCCTCGGGCACGATCCAACCCTGACCACCCAGGACGGTGCACAGGGTGAGCGGCGCGCCGTCCACGAAGTGCAGCGCCCATGGCGGCGACAGCGTGCTGCTGCCGAACAGAGAGCCGTTGGCCCGTACTCCACGGAAGAGGTCACCGAACGCGTCCATGCTCGCGAAGTTAGACGATTGGACATGTATCTCGGCTTCGTACCCATGGAAGTGTCCGGCTCAGGGCCGTTCAATAGGTCACATGAGCAGCAAGACCAACCTCGTCCTCGGTGGAACCGGCAAGACCGGCCGGCGCATCGTCGCCCGGCTGCGGTTGCGCGGCGCACCCGTGCGTGCCGCGGCGAGGTCCACCGAGATCCCGTTCGACTGGTCCGACCCCGGCACCTGGGATGCGGTCCTGCGGGGAGTCAGCGCCGCCTACATCGTCGCGCCGCCACTGCCGGACGGCACTCCCGGACCCGCGCACGACTTCGTGGCCCGTGCCGAGGCCGCAGGTGTGCAGCGCCTCGTCCTGCTGTCCGGGCGTGGCGCCGACAGCTGGGGCGACTCCGCGTTCGGCCTGGACATGCGCGACGCGGAGGACGCCGTGCGTGGCTCGGCCCTCGCGTGGACCGTGCTGCGACCCAACAACTTCGCCCAGAATTTCGACGAGGAGCTCTGGCATGCGCCGCTGTTGGCCGGCACTCTGGCGCTGCCGGCGGGCGAGGTGCCCGAGCCGTTCATCGACCTCGAGGACGTCGCCGACGTCGCCACCACGGTGTTGACCGAGCCGGGGCGGCACGACGGACGGATCTACGAGCTCACGGGTCCGCGGTCGATCACCTTCGATGAAGCCGTGCAGATGATCTCCCGGGCGGCGGGGCTGCCGATCTCCTACAAGCAGATCTCCGCCGACGAGTACGCGGCGGGTCTGGTCGCGGAGGGCGTGAGCGAGGACGACGCCCACCACGTCGCCGAGATGTTCGTGTTGATGCAGCGCGGCCTCCTCGCCGACACGACCGACGGCGTCGCCACCGTGCTGGGCCGCCCGCCCCGCACCTTCGAGGACTATGTGCTGCGGACGGCCGTGGCGGGGGCGTGGCGGCGATGAGCGCCGACGAATTGACCACCGAGGATCGCGAGTTCCTCCGGCGCCCGCTCTACGGCTTCCTGTCGGTGGCCGCGGGGCCGCGCCCACCCCAGCCGCGCCCGGTGTGGTTCGACGTCGCCGACGACGGCACCGTGCAGCTGTTCACCGGACCGGACACCGCGAAGATGCGCCGCCTGCAGGAGGATTCGCGCGCGTCGCTCGTCGTCGCCGCACCGGTGGGTGAGCGCGAACGCTGGGTGTCGGTCGCCGGACCGGTCACGGTCGAGTCCGACGGAGCGCACGACCTCGCCGCCCGACTCGCCGCGCGCTATTGGGATCTCGAGGACGCCGGCCGGGCGGCCGACCTCGCCGAGATCCTCGCGCAGGACCAGGTGCGCCTCGTCATCCGCCCGCAGAAGGTGAGTCGCTACTCGATGTGACCGCCACCGACGACGGCGCCGGGCGGGTGAGGGGCACCCGGCCGGCCTCGTCCAGGGTTGCGGGCCCGCTCGGTTGTTCGAAGAACACCTCGGCACGCCGGCCATCCGCCTCCATGGTGGCGATGGTGTTGCCGAACAGCGGGCCGCAGGTGTTCGTCCAGCTCACGGGGAGGTCGGGCAGATCGCGGTGCCGGGCCCATCGCCGGGTGAGCCGGGCCACCGGCCGCGACCACCCCAGGCGGAACGCCGGCTTCACCGCCGCGGGCACGTAGTTGTGCACCGGTGAGCAGACCAGTTGATGCACAGTGGCACCTCGCCCCGCCTGCAGGCCGGCCAGTTGTGCGCGCGCGGCGTAGCTGTGGTGGACATCGCCGGAGAGCACACTGACCGTCGCCGGCCCGGCGGGATCGCCGGCCACCCGGGTGATCAGCCCGGTCAGGCGCAGGAACGACTTCAGGAACGCCGCCCAGTGCTCGAGATCACCGGCACGCCTGATCTTCTCGGCGAGTCGGCCGCGTCTGCCAGGGCGGTTGGCGGCCTGCTCATTCACCATCTGCAGATCGCTGATGACCGGCGGCAGCAGCCACGGCAGCGACGAGGCGATCATCAGGTGGTCGACGTCGTCGAGGCGGTCGGTGGCTTCGCCCTCGAGCCAGGCGAATTCCCGTTCGCCGATCATCATGCGGTTACCCGACTCGAGGATCCGTCCGTTACGCGAGTCGACCATGATCAATCGGGTGCGGCCGAGATCCCATCGGTAACTGAAACGGACGCCTTTGCTGTCGTCGACCTCCTCGTCGGCACGGTCGGCGAGATCGGTCAGGAGCGGCCAGGTGTCGCCCTCCGCCGCGACCAGCCGCTGATAGTCCACATTGTCAGCGAGGTCTGCGGGGCTGAGGTTGCCCAGGTGCTGGTACACCCAGTACGAGGCCAGCCCGGCGCGTATCCGGTCGCGCCACCAGGGCATCTTCTTGACATCAGTCCGCCATGCCTCGGATGTGTTCCAGTCGTCGCGGATGTCGTGATCGTCGAAGATCATCGCGGTGGGTACGGTCGACATGAGCCACCGGATCTCGGGGTCACCCCACGAATGGCGATACAGCCGTTCGTATTCGGCGAAGCTGACGACTTCGTCCGGAGGCCGCCCGCCGTTCGATTTGCGCCGAGTTCGCTTGCCCGCCAGCTGTTCTCGCGATTCCGGTGTGAGTTCGTCGGCGTAGAGCTGGTCGCCCAGCAGGATGAGGGCATCCGGCCACGCCTCGATCGGTTGTCCGGCCATGCGGGTCGCATACGAATCGAGGGCGTCGCGACCCAGCTTGGAGTCGACCTTGTCGTCCTCGGTCTTCGGGTACCGGCACGATCCGAAGATCGCGCGCACCCGCGGCGCGGATTCCGGGCCGCGCGTCCGGATGACGCTCGGCGGATACGGCGCGTCGTCGACCGGCCACACCTGCCGGCCGTCCACGTGGACCCGGTACTCGGTGACCGAGTCGGGGGTCAGTCCGGTCACCTGGACGAGGGCGTAGTGGTAGCCCTGCACGTTGAACGTCGGCGCCGAGCAGCCGAGGACGGTGACGGTGGCCGCCTGCTCGGTCTGCACCCACACCGATGCGGTCGTCTCACCGACATGGCGGAGCGCGGGACCGAGCACGAGAGGCACTCCTTCACCCTACGGACCGGCGGACCTCCGTCACATCGCTTGCGCACATCGGAAGCTGCGGGCGCAGAACTCCTCGAAGGTGCGCGCGGGGCGGCCGGTGACGTCCTCGACGGTGCGGGTGACGCGGTCTTCGGCGCCACCGGCGATGTCGACGTCGAGCGCGGAGAGTATCCGGGCGAATTCCAGCGGAATCCCGCCGGCGGCGACGTGTCCGGCGTGCTCCTCCGCCGACACCGATCGGTGCCGCACCGGGCGGCCGAGGTGTCGGGCGACGATCATCGCGGCCTCGTCGTAGCCCAGCGCCCGCGGACCGGTGAGGATGTGTTCGGTGTTGTGCGCGACCGGGTCGGTGAGTGCGTGGGCGGCGACGGCTGCGATGTCGTCGGCATCGATGAACGCCACCCGGCCGTCGCCGGTGGCTGTGACGATCTCGCCGTCGCGCACTCCCTGCGCGACGAGGTGATCACCGGTGAAGTTCTGCATGAACCACGACGGGCGCAGGACGGCCCACTCGGGCATCGTCGACCGGACGAGTCGGTGCACCTCTCCCAGGCCGGGCGCTCCTTCGGGCAGCGCGGACGAACTGAGTTGCACGACGCGGCGCACGCCGCACCTGCGCGCCTCCTCCAGGAACGGCTCGACCAGGGGCGCCGGATCGGCTTCGCCCGGCGGCGCGACCAGGTACACGGAGCCGGCGCCGTCGAGCGCCGACGTGTGAGTGGTGCGGTCGACCCACTCGAACCGCACCTGACCCGGCGCCGTCGGCGTCCGCGTCGCCGACCGGACGGGGACGCCGCGCGCTGTCAGGACGGCCGCCACCCGGCGACCGGTCGTCCCGCTCGCACCCAGTACCAGCACGTCGTTCATCGCCGAACGCCGCCGAACGACTCCAACTGTTCCGCGCCGCCCATCGCCTCGGCGGCGGCCAGGGGGCTCCAGTAGTCGCGGTAGCTCTGGATCCGGCCGTCGCGCGCGGTGATCACGGCGATGTACCGCATCCGGTACGGCGCCCCGGACGCGACGACGGTGCCCGCCGCCTCGAACTCCACGATCACCACCCCCGGATCGACGGTCTCGTGGACGACCTTGTGCGGGAATTCCTCGATTCGGAGCAGATCCGGATATCCGCGCATGTACTCCGCGACGGCTTCTCGGCCGACCACGCGCTCGGGATAGCCCGGCGCGGCGAAGGGGAACTCGATCACGCCGTCGTCGGCCCACAGGTCGGCGAAGCCGGCCATGTCCTGCCTCACCAGCAGCTCGAGTGCGCAGTCGACGAGTTCGACGGGTTGCATGTCAGACCTCCTCGGTATGGACGATACGGTACCGTCCCGACGCTGACCGTACTCGGGACGGGACGGTATCGTCCAGTCCATGCCACGCCGCCCGCCCACCGGAGCCGCAGTCCTGCAGCCGACGGTCACCGCGTCGATCACCGAGGCCGTCCTGGACGAGCTGGCCGACCTCGGGTACGCCCGGTTGTCGATGGAGGCGGTCGCGAAACGGGCCGGTGTCGGGAAGAGCGCGCTGTACCGGCGGTGGTCGTCCAAGCAGGAGATGGCGCTGGCGGTGCTGGCCGAGTTCAGCATCGACCAGGCCGCGGCGCCGGACACCGGTTCGCTGCGCGGGGATCTCAGGGAATCCCTCGACGCGGTGGCCCGCTGGCTGTCACACCCCCGCTTCTCCCGGATCCTTCCCGACCTGGTCGCCGAGATGGCCCGCAATCCGGAACTGAGCGACCTGGTGGAGGGCATGATCGGCCGGCCTCGCCGGGACCGCGGCGCAGTCATGCTGCAGCGGGCGATGCGCCGCGGCGAGTTGGCGCCCGACACCGACCTGGACATCGCCCTCGATCTGATCGGCGCCCCGGTCTACTGGCGGTTGACCGTCCGCGACGCCGACGCCGAGCCCGGTTACCTCGACAAGCTCGTCGACATGCTCGTGCGCGCCCTCGCCGGTCCGTCCTGACCCCGCGCGCCGACGCCATCGGGCGTTAACGTCCACGGCGTCGGTCGTCCACGCGCGACTGCCACAATGCGGCAACCCGCCAGCTACGACGAAGCCTGCACAGGAGCGCGATGACCGACCTCGTTCACACCCCGCAGCCGACTCCCGCGCGCAGCGTGCGCACCGGGATGGACGTGGATGCGCTCAAACAGTCCGTGCAGGACCACCTGCGGTACTCGATCGGCCGGCCGGCCGCCGCGCTGAAGCCGGAGCACTACTACCGGGCCCTGGCCCTGGCGGTGCGCGACCGCATGCAGGACAACCGCGTGGCCTCCACCCAGACGTCGATGGATCTCGGCAGGAAGGTGACGTGCTACCTGTCGGCCGAGTTCCTGATGGGCCCCCAGCTCGGCAGCAACCTGCTCAACCTCGGGATCGAGGCGGCGGCCCGCGAGGCGCTGGGCATCCTGGGGCAGGACATCGACGAGGTGCTGGCATGCGAGGAGGAGCCCGGCCTCGGCAACGGCGGCCTCGGTCGGCTCGCCGCGTGCTACCTCGATTCGCTGGCCACCCTGGAGCGCCCGGCGATCGGCTACGGCATCCGCTACGAGTTCGGCATCTTCGACCAGGAGATCCACGACGGCTGGCAGGTCGAGAAGACCGACAACTGGCTCGTCAACGGAAACCCATGGGAAATCGCCAAACCCGACGTGAACTACCGGGTGAACTGGGGCGGGCACACCGAGCACTACACCGACGACGCAGGCCGCCACCGGGTGCGCTGGCTGCCCGACCGCGTGATCAAGGGCGTCGCCTACGACACACCCGTCCAGGGCCACGCGGTGAACACCTGCAACGTGCTCACGCTGTGGAGCGCGCGTGCCGTCGAGTCGTTCGCGCTGGAGGCGTTCAACACCGGCGACTACTACCGGGCGGTCGAGGAAGAGGTGACCTCCGAGACCGTCACCAAGATCCTCTACCCCAACGACGAGCCGGACATCGGCAAGCGGCTTCGACTGCTGCAGCAGTACTTCTTCGTGTCGTGCTCACTGCAGCACATCGTGCACATCGTCGAGGATCTCAGTGACCGCTCCGTGCACGACCTCCCGCAGCAGTTCGCCGTGCAGCTCAACGACACCCATCCGTCCATCGGCGTCGCCGAGCTCATGCGCATCCTGGTCGACGAACGACATCTCGACTGGGACGAGGCGTGGGCGATCACCGTGGCCACCTTCGGCTACACGAACCACACGCTGCTGCCCGAGGCCCTCGAGACCTGGCCGCTGGCGCTGTTCGGCGAATCACTGCCGCGGCACCTGGAGATCATCTACGAGATCAACCACCGCTTCCTCGACGAAGTGCGTCTGCGCTTCCCCGGCGACGGTGACCGCGTCCGCCGGATGTCGCTGATCGACGAGGACGGCGGCAAGCGTGTCCGGATGGCTCACCTCGCCACCGTCGGCAGCCACGCCGTCAACGGTGTTGCTGCGCTGCACTCCGATCTGCTCAAGGCCAGTGTGCTCAAGGACTTCTACGAGCTCTGGCCGGAGCGGTTCACCAATGTCACCAACGGTGTCACGCCGAGGCGGTTCCTGGCGCTCGCCAACCCGGGACTGCGCCGGCTGCTCGACGACACGATCGGCGCCGGCTGGATGTCGGACCTGAGCGGGCTGACCGAGGTGGAGCGCCACGTCGACGATCCGGAGTTCCAGCAGCGGTGGCGGGACATCAAGCGTGCGAACAAGTCCCGGCTCGCCGACTACATCAGGTCGACCTCCGGTGTGGACCTCGACCCGAGCTGGTTGTTCGACATCCAGGTCAAACGGATCCACGAGTACAAGCGCCAGCACCTCAACGTGCTGCACATCGTCGCGCTGTACCACCGGCTCAAGCAGAATCCCGGCCTCGACATCGCACCGCGCGCCTTCATCTTCGGCGGCAAGGCCGCGCCCGGATACTTCATCGCGAAGCGGATCGTCAAGCTCATCAACGCCGTCGGCGAGACCGTGAACAACGACCCCGACGTCAACGACCACATCAAGGTGGCGTTCGTGCCGAACTTCAACGTGCAGAACGCCCATCTGATCTATCCGGCGGCCGACCTGTCGGAGCAGATCTCCACGGCGGGCAAGGAAGCGTCGGGCACCGGGAACATGAAGTTCATGATCAACGGTGCGTTGACCATCGGCACACTCGACGGCGCCAACGTCGAGATCCGCGAGGAGGCAGGGCAGGAGAACTTCTTCCTGTTCGGCTTGACGGTCGAGGAGGTGGAACGCGTCAAGGCGCAGGGTTACCGGCCGGCGGACCACATCGAGGCCGACGGGGAGCTCCGGGCGGTCCTCTCCCTGATCTCGAGTGGACACTTCTCGCACGGAGACACCGACGTGTTCCGGCCGTTGGTGGACTCGCTGACCTACAGCGACCCGTTCCTCGTGCTGGCGGACTACGCGGCGTACGCGCAGTGCCAGCAGCGGGTGAGCGAGGCGTGGCAGGACACCGACGCATGGACCCGGATGTCGATCCTGAACTCCGCCCGCAGTGGCAAGTTCTCGTCGGACCGGGCCATCGCCCAGTACTGCGACGACATCTGGAACGTGGCGCCGGTGACCGTCCGGGTCTGACGCGCTACAGCCGGTCGACGATGTCCTTGGCGTCCTTGAGTCCCATCCCGGTCTCGTCGACGAGGGCTTTGATCGCTTCGAGCTTCTTGCCGTCCATCACGAGCTGGCGCACCTTCGGGCTGACCTGCGCCTCCGACGGCGCCCCTTCGTACGCGACGGGGATCGGAATGCCGTAGCCGCGCACCGCCCGCTCCAGCAACGCGACGCGATGTTCCAGTTGTGCCACGCGGTCCCGCAGTTCGTCGCCGCCGTCAGATGAGGAGAACATGCCCATGGCGACAGTCTGTCCTACCGGTAGCGCCTTGGGACAGTCCAGGGACGGCCGAACTCCAGGTCGAACGATTCGGGGTCGAACGGGCTGTCACCTCCCGCGGGGAAGCTGGTGAGCTCACCGAAGACGATCCGCCCGTCGACGTCGTACACATCGACACGGACGAAGTCGGTACCGGCGCCCAGCCTTTCGGACAGATCGATCATCTCCGCCAGGCAGTCGGGCGCAACGGGCTCGGGATGTGCCCACGGCGGTCCGCCGCGCAACGGTAGGTGCTGCCAGTCAGGTCGGAAGAAGTCCATCGTCCGCGAGCCGAACCGTCCGCCGTCGACCTGGACGAAGGCGCAGCGGCCGTGGAAGACGAAGAACTTGTAGTCGTCCGGGATGGCGCCGTCGGCGCCTGCGAGCATCTCCTCGACGATGATCCGCGGGGTGATCCGCCCGTACACCCATTCGCGGTTCGGACCCTGACCGTAGAGCTGTGCCACCCAGCCCTTCGCGATCCGGATGATGTGTTCCCGAGCCGCGGCCTCGGGCCTGACGTGGCGGTACACCCAACTCCCCGGCTCGGTCGGCAGACGCGCCTCGACAGGAGCACTTCCGGAGACGACGACGGCGGCGCCGCTACCGTGCGTCGGCTTCACCACGTAAGCGTCGGGCAGATCGAGGTCCCGTAACGCGGCCGGGTCGTCGACGATCGCGTACACCCGCGGAAGGTACCGTTCCCCCACGATCGACCCGACGTGGCCGCGTACCGCCGCCTTGTCCGCGAAGGTGACCACGAGCGCGCGGTGGTCGCGCAGCATCTTGTAGCGCACCTTCTCCCGGAAGGTCCGCGGGTTGCGGGTGCGCCAAAGACGCACCACGCGAACAAGTCTGCTGCGTTCGCGCCACCGGACGCCCTGCCCGCCGCGGTGGAACCGACCCGACTGCGAGCCCGCCGCGGGAGTCATCCGTTCAGGCTACGGCCGCGCTTCCAGCCACGTGCGCGGCGCACCGCCCAGTAGGTCACGAGGAGTGCCACGGCGAGCAGTGGATAACCCATCGCGATCCGCGCGAAGGCCAGCCAGCCGGTGAAACCGGCGTCGTAGAGCCACTCCTGGACGGCGAACCTCGCGGCGAACACCGCCACGAACGCGAGCGTCGCCACATCGAACGCGTGGACGGCACGCTTGTCCGAACGCCATGAACGGTTCGGATCACGGCTGGTGAGCAGGTTCCAGATCACCCCGACCAACGGCCGGCGCACCAGCACGGAGACCGCGAACGCCACTGCGAGCACCAGACTCACCCAGATGCCCGGTAGGAAGTAGCCCTCGGCGGACCCGGTGTACAGGGCGATCAGCGCCGCGAGAACGACACCGAACAGTCCCGAGACCGCCGGCTGGACCGCCTCCTTGCGGATCGCCCTCAACACGATCAGGCCGACAGCCGCGCCCACCGCGGCCAGGGCCGCCGCGTTCAGGCCCGCGACCGCATTGACGATCACATAGACGAAGGTGGGGACACCGGCGTACACCAGCCCCGACACCCCGCCCATCCGGTCCAGCAGAGTGACGTCGGTGTGCTCCCCGGTTTCCGCTGCGTTCCGGGCTGCGTTCCCGGCTGCGGTGATGTGCTCGTGTGCCATGGCACCGAGTGGACACTCGGACGTTGCGGCATGGTCAAGTCGGCTCGTCGTGAACCAGAATGGGCCGGTGGCGTGGAGCACCCGGGAGATCGCCGAACTCGCAGGCACCAGCCTGCGGGCGGTACGGCACTACCACCAGGTCGGGTTGCTCGCCGAGCCCGAACGCCGCTCCAACGGCTACAAGCAGTACGGCGTCGCCCACCTCGTCCGGCTGGTGCGAATCAAGCGGCTCACCGACCTGGGGTTCTCGCTGCCCCAGATCGCCGCCATGGGTGACACCGATGACCATCCCGAAGAAGCCCTGCGGGATCTCGACGCCGAGCTCGCCGGCACGATCGAACGGCTGCAGCGGGCGCGCGACGAGCTCGGCCTCATCTTGGAGCGCTCCGCACCGACCGACCTGCCGCCGGAGTTCGTCCCGCCGGACGCGGTGGCCAAGCTGTCCGAAGCCGATCGCTCACTGGTCGTCGTCCTGACCCGGGTCCTCGGGCCGAAAGGCATGGAGGTCTACGCCGACCTTCTGCAGAATGCTCCCGACGAGCCATCGGTCTCCGCCTTCGACCACCTGCCCGTCGACGCCGATGAGTCGACGCGCCAGGACATGGCCGAACGCATCGTCCCCTACATCCGCGCGCTCTATGCGGCGCACCCCGGCCTGCGCGACGTCCGCACGGACGCACCCGGCGGGGCGCGCTTCGCCGACGAGACGATCGCCGAGGCGATGTCGGAGCTGTACAACTCCGCGCAGCTCGACGTGCTCGGCCGGGCGGGGCGAATCCTGCGGGCCTCAGCCCCCTAGGGCCGGCATCGGCAGGGGTGCGAGCCGGTAGCCGGGTGGCTCCGTGCCGTGCAGGTGCCGGACGAAGTAATCCCAGGTGCGGCGGAAGAAGTAGTGTTGGCGACCGACCAGGGCGTGTTCGGCGCCCGGAATGATGAGCAGGTCGAAGTCTTTGTCCGCCTTGATGAGCGCATCGA
The DNA here is from genome assembly GCF_030519285.1 of Mycolicibacterium arseniciresistens. Lineage (NCBI taxonomy): Bacteria > Bacillati > Actinomycetota > Actinomycetes > Mycobacteriales > Mycobacteriaceae > Mycobacterium > Mycolicibacterium arseniciresistens. The sequence goes on along the minus strand of NZ_JAUMSQ010000196.1, from coordinate 4,355 downwards.
CCAGGCGAAGCGTCTGGTAGTGGTGTGCGTTGTCGTCGAGCTCGCCGTGGATGAGCAGCAGCTTGCCGCGGAGATTCTCCGCCAGGGTCGTGTTGGAGATCGCCCGCTTGCCCTCGGGGCTCACGTCACCGTGGTAGTGCTCGGCCCACATGGCGAGGTTCACGCCGCTGTCATGATTGCCGGAGACCGCGACGGCGACCCCGTAGAACTCGGGGTACAGCAGCAGGGCCCGCGCGGCGGCGAAGGCGCCCGCTGATTGACCGGTGATGCCGACCCGGCTCGTGTCGAGCCATGGATACCGGTGCCCCAGTTGGCGGATGGCGGCGATGTGGTCGTCCAGAGCACCGGCGTTGCCGAGGTCGCCGTAGGAGTGGTCATGGAATGCCTTGCTGCGTCCGGCGCTGCCGCGTCCGTCGACCGCGACCACCGCGAAGCCGAGCGCGGCGTACGCTTCGGGCTCGCCGTAGTGCGGCTCGTTGAACGAGGGGCCCGCCCGGTAGACCTGCGGTCCGGGGTAGATGTGTTCGATCACCGGGTAGCGCCGCTGCGGGTCGAAATCGTGCGGGCGCCAAAGCAGTCCGTAGATCGGGGTCTTGCCGTCCGCGGCGGTCGCCCGGAACCGTTCCGGCGGCGCCCATCCGAGGGCTTCCAGGGCATCGGTGGTCGGGCTCTCGAGCTCGACCAGAACCTGCCCGTCGCGATCGAGCACCTCGGCGCGGGGCGGTCGGCTCGGCGAGGACGCCCGGTCGACGATGTACCCGCCGCCGGGCGGGCTGACGGCGTCATGGTCGAGGCCGTCGTCGGTGAGCCTGGTGAATCCGGTTCCGTCCAGGGCGATCCGGCAGATCTGGCGGACGTAGGGGTCGTCGTCGACGAGACCGCCTGCGACGAACCAGACCTGCCTGCGGTCCTCGTCGACCCACAGCACCTGACGGACGAGCCACTGCCCGGTGGTGACCTGGGTGATCTGCTCCCCGTCGGCCGAGTAGAGGTACAGGTGTCCCCACCCGTCGCGCTGTGACCACCACAGGATCTCGCCGGAGTCCAGGATGTGCACCATCGGCGGCTCACCCAGCTGCGGGGTCGGGTCGACGCGGGTCCTTCCGGTCTCTTCGATCAGCGTCGTGGATTCGCCCGTGGCCGGGTCGAGGCGGCGCAGTTCCAGGGTGCGGGCGTCGCGGGAGTGGTGCAGGTAGTGCACGGCATGACCGGCCTTGCCCGTCCACCAGGCGTAGACGATGGCGGTCGGGTGCATGATCGTGGTCGGCCCGTCCTGCTGCCGGACCACGGTGCGGTTGACGACGTCCAGCACGGTCCACGACAGTGTCGCCTGATCCGGCTCGCCGGGCATCGTGTACCGGGTGCGGTGCTCGACCGGCCGGCCGCCGTCGGATGGCGCCGATTCGATCAGGACCAGCTCGGGCAGGTCGCGTTGATCGATGCGGTGCACCAGGATCCGGGTGGAGTCCGGCGACCACGAGACGACGAACGGTGCGGGCAGACCGAGTATCCGCATCAGCGCCCGCGCCCCGGTCGCCTCGGGTAGTCCGCCGTAGTCGAACTGTGGCTCGGCATCGTCGGTGAGGGCGAACTCCTGCCCACCGTCACGCCTTCGGACCCAGATGTCGCCGTCGCGGCGGAACGCCGCCCATGACTTGTCCGGGGACTCCACCTCGCCGAACGCGGGTCGGTCGGCGTCGACCGGGAGGCAGGTGCCCGCGTCGTCCGACCATTCCCATCGCGACTCGAACGCGGTGAATTGCAGCGTGTCCCCGATCTCGACCGCAGTGATCGGCAGATCGTCTGCCGTCACCGCGTGTCCGGACGCCGTCGACAACGCGGAGGCCAGCCGGTCGTGGTCGAACGCGTCGCGCCGGGCGCCGTTGCCGGGATCCGCCATGACGAAGCGTGACCCCGCCTGGTACCAGAAGCGTCTGCCGTCGTCGATCCACTGTGGCCGCACGGAACTGCCGGGCAACCGGCGCATCCGGTAGGGGCCGAGCATCTGTTCGGCGCGTGCGTAGTCGGCGTGCGTCACGTGGTGTGGGGTCTGTGCCGCTGGGTCTGGTGTCACGACTCCGAGGAGACACCCGGACGTAGGGGCATGGTCAACCTCGTCCGGTACACCTGATCGCTTGATCTGATATCAGATCACCTCTACTAATTCCGATTCGCGCGATCTACGGTCGGTACATGTCAACCGCGGCGCGGCCGGAGTCCTTCACCAGAACAGCGCGCAGGGCACAGATCGTCGGATGCGCGATCGAGGTGATCGCCGAGGTCGGATATCCGCAGGCGTCGATCCGCAAGATCGCCGATCGGGTCGGGATCGCGATGAGCGCGGTCCTCTACCACTTCGGAAGCAAGGACAATCTCGTCGACGCCATCGTCGAGCACATGTACCGCTCGATGCTCGCGATCGTCGTTCCGGCGGTGGACGCGGAGTCCACCGCTGCGGGCAAGCTCGACGCTTACATCCGTTCCACCATCGGGTATTTCAGGACACACCGGGTGGCACTCGTGGCGCTGACCTCCACGGCGACGAGCTTCCAGCCCGGTGACGGGCGCCGCGTCGAGGAGCTGGGGCTCAGCGACGAGCTCGCCGAGCAGTTGGCCCGGCTGGACCCGCTGGCGATCCTGCAGGCGGGTCAGCGGGCCGGCGAGTTCGGCGAGTTCCCCGCCGAATCGATGGCGATCGCGCTGCGCGGCGCCGTCAACGCCGTCGTCGAGAAGATCCTGCGCGACCCCGGGTACGACGCGCGCGGGTACGGCGAAGACCTGGTCGAGATCTTCGGCCGCGCCGTCGGCGGTTCGCGGTGAGCACTGTCGCGATCGCCGCGGTCGGCAGCCGAGGCGACGTCGCGCCGCTCACCGGTGTGGGGGTGCGCCTGCGGGCGGCCGGGCACCGAGTCGTGGTGGCCGCGTACACACCGTTCGCGGCGCTGGTCACCAACTGCGGGCTGGAGTTCCGCGACCTGCCCGCCGACTTCACCCCCGGCGCCCACCACGCCGACGCCACCTCGAGAGAGACCTTCGCCGCGGTGTTCGGACGGCGCGGGGTGCGTAACACGGGCCGGCTCGTCCTCGACGCCCTCGGCGATGTGCCGGCCGACATCCTGCTGCTTCCGCCGCTGGCGGAGTTGGCGGGCCATCCCCTCGCCGAGGCGAAGGGAATCCCGGCACTGGGAGTGCGACTGCAGCCGGTGTCGGCCACCGCGGCGTACCCGCCGTCCGTACTCGGCGCCTGGTCGGCGGGAAGACGAGGCAACCGGTTCGCCGCCGATGCCGGCGCGTGGGTGGTCGACCGCCTCTACGGCGGAGTCGTCGCCGGGTTCCGCCGCGACCTCGGGCTGCCCGCCATCCCGGCGCGGAGACTTCGACGCCACCGCACCGATATGCGATGGCCTGTGCTGCACGGCTATTCGCCCACCGTTCTGCCACGGCCCGCCGACTGGCGACCCGGTCTGGAAACGGTGGGGTACTGGTGGCCGCCGCTCGATCCGGGCTGGCAGCCACCGCGGGCGCTCACCGACTTCCTCTCCGCGGGCCCGGCCCCGGTGTTCGTCGGCCTGGGCAGCACGGTGGTCACCGCGCCTCGCGCCCGAGAGCTGGCCGAGATCATCACGCGCGCGTTGCGACAGGCAGGTGTGCGCGGAGTCGTCCAGTCCGGCTGGGCGGGTCTGGCGGTGCACGGCGACGATGTGCTGACGATCGGTGAAGCGCCCCACGAATGGCTCTTTCCGCAGATGAGTGCGGTGGTCCAGCATTGCGGCGCAGGGACCACCGCGGCAGCGCTCCGAGCAGGCGTTCCCACGATCGCCGTGCCCGGCCCCGTCGGCGATCAGCCGTTCTGGGCACGTCGGCTGGCCGAACTCGGTGCCAGCGCCGCGACGATCCCGCAGCGCACACTCACCGCGGACAATCTCGCCGAGGCGATCCGGATGGCTGTGAACGACCACGAATTGCGTCGCACCACAGCGCGACTCGCTGATGGCATCGCCGGCGAGGACGGTGCGGCGCGTGTTGTCGCTGTCGTCGAATCCCTGCTCGACCCGTCCACTCACCAGGAGAACACATGGCCGCAGATCCGGAACTCGTCCGAGCGATCATCACCGCGGGAGCACTCGCCGGAGGCGGGATCATGATGGCCGGCGGAGCCATCGGGGCCGGCATCGGCGACGGCATGGCGGGTGCGCAACTCGTCGCGGGCGTCGCACGCCAACCCGAAGCGCAGTCACGAATGTTCACGCCGTTCCTGATCACCGTGGGTCTCGTGGAGGCCGCGTTCTTCATCAACGTCGCATTCATGGCGCTGTTCGTATTCGCCACTCCGGGACTGTAGGCCGCGCGGCGAC
>NZ_JAUMSQ010000195.1:0-966 GCF_030519285.1 Mycolicibacterium arseniciresistens | reverse complement strand
TGGAGGCCGCGTTCTTCATCAACGTCGCATTCATGGCGCTGTTCGTATTCGCCACTCCGGGACTGTAGGCCGCGCGGCGACCTAGTTGGTCGACGGTGGTGGTTGGGGTTGGAACGGTGGGTACCACCACCAGTCGGCCCGTTCGCCGGTGGGCCCGGGACAGGGCGGGACATCGGGTAGTGGTCTGGTCGGGGGTCGGGCCAGTGATGCCGAACTCAGTTGGCGTCCATCGCTGTCGGTGACGATGAGGTTCTGTGCGGGGCCGGTGATGGTGATGCCGCCTCGGTGGTGCATCCGGTGGTGGTACGGGCACACCAGGACGAGGTTGTCGAGTTCGGTGGCGCCGCCGTCCTCCCAGTGCCGGATGTGGTGGGCGTGCAGACCGCGGGTGGCCCCGCATCCGGGGACCACGCAGCAGTGGTCGCGGTGTTCGAGCGCCCGGCGCAGCCGGCGGCTGATCTGGCGGGTGTCACGCGCGGACCCGATGGGCTGCCCGTTCCGTTCCAGCCACACCTCGAAGGTGGCATCACATAGCAGGAATCGGCGGTCGGCGTCGGTCAACACCGGACCCAGATGCAACGACGCCACTCGTTCCTTGACGTCCACGTGGGCGATCACGGTGGTGCGGTGTCCGTGCGGGCGGCGGGCCACCTCGGTGTCCCAGCCGGCGTCGACCACACTCATGAACGCATCGACAGTGGTGGGCATCGGCGGCGCCTGCTCGTCGGCATCGGCATCGGCATCCGCGTCGCCGTGGTCGTGTTTCCAGTCGGCGACCATCCCGTCGAGATGTGACTGCACGGCGGCGTCGAGTTTGGCCGCTTCCAGTCGCGGCAGGAAGATCCGATAGGTAGTGCCCTTCTCATCGCAGGTCTTGCTGTACGACGGTGCGGGTTCGGGTTTGGGGTCGGGTTGCGGTTGCGGTTGCGGTTGCGGTGGGGGTTCGAGCTTGATCGCGGTGCGCAA
>NZ_JAUMSQ010000194.1:0-9418 GCF_030519285.1 Mycolicibacterium arseniciresistens | reverse complement strand
CGTCACCGCCGCACGCATGGCCCGGCGGGCCCGCACGGCCGGCCAGGGGACAGGCGCGGCGCAGACCACCGGCCCGGCCGGGCGGTTCACCGGAGACGACGAGGCCATCACGCTGTCGACGGCGACGGTCTTCGTCGACGCGGCCGACTGGGACGCCCGTGCAGCATCACTCGGCGGCACCAGCAACAGCATGCTGGCGGCCGTCGCCGCGGGTCTGGCCCGACGCGCGGGGCGAATCACCGCCGACGGTGCGGTCACGGTCGGGATGCCCGTCAACGAGCGCACGGCCGACGACACCCGCGCCAACGCCGTGACCAATGTCGACTTCACGGTCGACCCCGCCCTCGCGACAACCGACCTGCGCGCCATCCGCGCCGCCACGAAGCAGGCGATCACGCAGCGCGAGGAGAATCCCGACGAGCGCTGGGTGCTGCTACCCCTGGTGCCGCTGATCCCCCGCCGGCTGCTCAAGCGGATGGCCGGGGTGGCCGCCGGAGCCGCAACGGGTGTCGTCGCATCCAACCTCGGTGAGGTCGACCCCGACGTCTACCGGCCCGACGGCACCGCCGCCGACAGCTTCGTCATCAAGTCCAACTGCCCCGGCATGACCCGCTCGCTCATGCACCGCACGGGCGGCATGATGGCCATGCTCGCGGGACGGGTGGGCGGACGGATCTTCCTCTCGGTCGCCGGCTACCAGCCGGGCCGGACCAACTCGACCGCCGAGGTGCGCCGGCAGCTGGCGGACACGTTGAGCGACTTCTCGCTCACCGCCGTCGACACCTCACCGGCACCGGTGGCCCGCTGAGCGCAATGCGCACAACACCGTAAACGTCGCTTGTCGCGACTAAGGCTCACAAGCGCGACCGGGGGGTACATGGCGCCATACCTTCGCTCTACCAGCACATACCGCAGCGAAAGGTCGCACCGTGTTCACAAAGTCCGGCACCCACAGGGCCGAGTCCAAGCCATCCGGTGACGCGTTCTCCGCGCTGGGCCGGTTCGTCGTACGCGCGCCGTGGGTCATGATCGGCGCCTGGGTCGCGCTGTTGATCGTGCTGAGCGTGTTCTGCACTCCGCTGGCGAAGGTGGTGCAGAGCCAGCAGGTTCAGCCGCTGCCGCCCGCGGCGATGGCGGCGACCAATCAGATGGCCAAGGAATTCGGCGAGTCCGCCCAGAACATCATGGTCGTCGTCCTCACCGACAAGGACAAGAAGGACCTCGGGCCCGCCGACGAGGCGACCTACCGCGAGGTGGCCACCACGCTGCGCGCCGACACCGACCAGGTGGCGAGTGTGCAGGACTACCTCACCACGCCGCCGCTGCGTCAGCTGATGGTCAGCAAGGACAATCAGGCGGCGTACATGGCGGTGATCCTCAAGGCACCTGCCGGCTCGCCCGAGTCGTCGGCCGCCTACAAGCAGATCACCGAGACCGTCAAGCACACCACCGAAGGCACCGGGCTGTCCGCCGACGTCACCGGCCAGGCCGCGATGATGGGCGACCTGTCGAACATCGGTGAGCACGACATGCACATGATCGAACTGGCCACCATGATCCTGGTGCTCTCGATCCTGCTGGTGATCTACCGGCGGCCCGTCACGGTGTTGCTGCCGCTGATCGTGATCGGCGTCTCGGTGACGGCGGCCGAAGGCGCGGTCTCGGCGCTGACCCACGCGGGCCTCAGTGTCTCGCTGTTGACGATGGTGCTGATGACCACGATGGTGGCCGGCGCGGGCACCGACTACGCCGTCTTCCTGATCAGCCGTTACCACGAGTACATCGGTGACGGAATGGATTCCGACGACGCGGTGCGCAAGGCGCTGAGCTCGATCGGCAAGGTCATCGCCGCGTCGGCGGCCACCGTCGCAGTCACCTTCCTCGGCATGATCTTCGCGAAACTGCCCTGGTTCACCAGTGTCGGCCCGGCCCTGGCCGTCTCGATCGCCGTCGCCCTGCTGGCCGCGATCACCCTGCTGCCCGCGGTGCTCGTGCTCGCAGGCAGGCGCGGCTGGGTGAAGCCGCGGCGCTCACTGACCGGCAGATTGTGGCAGCGCTCGGCCGTGCACATCGTCCGCAAGCCCAAGACGCACCTGGCGGCCAGCCTGGTGGTGTTGATCTCGCTCGCGAGCTGCGCGGCGTTCCTGCATCCCACGTTCAACGACCGGCTGCAACTCCCGCAGTCGGCGGAGAGCAACGTCGGCTTCTCGGCGATGCAGGACCACTTCTCGACGAGTGCCCTGCTGCCGCAGTACATCTACATCCACTCGCCGCACGACCTGCGGACCGCGCAGAGTCTCGCGGACATGGAGCAGATGGCACAACGGGTGTCCCAGCTGCCGAACATCGCCGCGGTGCGCGGTATCACCCGACCCGACGGCAAGCCACTCGACCAGACCAAGCTGAGCTACCAGGCCGGCCAGGTCGGCGACGCGCTGCACGGCGCATCGACGCAGATCTCGGACAAGGACCGCGATCTCGATGCGCTGACCAGCGGCGCCGACCAGTTGGCCGCCACCCTGGCCTCGGTGCGCGATCAGGTGCACAGTGCCAGTGGCTCGGTCAGTGGGCTCACCTCGACACTGGGCCAGGTGCAGGGTCAGCTCAACGCCGCGGCCAACCTGGTCGATTCGATTCGCGGGATGGCGAATTCGAGTACCGCGGCACTCACCCAGGCCTCCGGGACGGTGAATCAGGTGCAATCTGAACTGAACGGGCCGCAGTGCACCGCCAATCCGCTGTGCAGCGCCGGGCGCTCCGCTCTGGGCCAGGTGATCCCCGCCGGGAACTCGACGGCTGCGCCGGGCATGCTCTCGACGGTGCAGAATCTGACCGGCCAGTTGGACACCGCGATCAACACGCTGCGCAACGCGGCCGGCGGTGGCGCCGCGACCATCCAGTCCGAGGTGTCCCAGGTGCAGAGCGGCGCCGACCAGTTGGCCGACGGCAGTGCGAAACTGGCCGCGGGCGTGCACACGCTCGTCGACCAGACCAAGAAGATGGGTGCGGGCCTGAACCAGGCGTCCGACCTGCTGCTGTCGATGAAGCAGAACGCGACGTCGCCCGCCATGGCCGGCATGTACATCCCCAGCCAGGTGCTCGACTCGAACGACTTCAAGAAGGCGGCGCAGCTGTTCATCTCACCCGACGGGCATTCGGCGCGGTACACGGTCGAGACGACGTTCGACCCGTTCAGCACCCAGGCGATGGACCAGGTGTCGTCGATCCTGGACACCGCCCGCGGTGCACAGCCAAACACCTCACTCTCGGACGCCACCATCTCGATGGTCGGCACCACCGCGATGTACAGCACGATCCGCAGCGACTACAACAGCGATGTCGAGCTGATCATTGCCGTCACGCTGGCCGTGGTGTTCATCATCCTGGTGCTCCTGCTGCGGGCGCTGGTGGCGCCGCTGTACCTGATCGTCTCCGTGGTGCTGTCCTTCCTCTCGGCGATGGGCACGGGGGTGCTGTTCTTCCAGGTCCTGCTCGGTCAGTCGATCCACTGGAGTGTCGCGGCGACGGCGTTCATCGTGCTGGTGGCCGTCGGTGCGGACTACAACCTGCTGTTGATCACCCGCATCCGCGAAGAGTCGGGCTCGGGGATCCGCACCGGCATCATCCGGGCCATCCGGTCCACCGGTGGTGTCATCACCTCAGCCGGGATCATCTTCGCCGCATCGATGTTCGGTCTGCTGTTCGGCAGCCTCACCACCATGATGCAGACCGGGTTCATCATCGGTGTCGGCCTGCTGATCGACACCTTCGTGGTGCGGACGATCACCGTGCCTGCCCTGGCCACGCTGCTGGGGCCGGCGAACTGGTGGCCGGCGAGGCCGGGCACGGCGGCGGCCCGGCACCGGAGGTGACCGAGTCGGCCGGATAGCCGGTCACAGCACAGGAGGGCCGCCACCAGGCGGCCCTCCTTTCGTGCGTCGGCCCCACGGTGAGCGCAATGCGCAGAAGCGCGGTTTCGCCGTAAACGTGGGTTGTAAGCACAAGCGCGACAGCGTGATACGACGGGCCCTACGTTCAGGACATCAACGATGTCGAGGAGCCCACCATGTCGATCGCACCCGAGGACGAGCTGTCGCCCAATGCTTTTCGATCCGGCACGCCGGGTGGCGACGGCCCTGTCGAGCGGATCGTCGTCACGAGTGACGGCGTGCGGTTGTCGGTGCGTGACCACCGTGCCGACCAGTCCGACGCACCGACGGTCGTCCTGCTGCACGGTCTCCTCTTGTCGCAGCAGAGCTGGTCTCCCCAGGTGCGCCGGCTGCGCCGTAGGTGGGGCGGCAGGGTCCGCATCATCACCTACGACCACCGCGGCCACGGCTGCTCGGCCGCCGCGCCGATGACGACCTACCGGATCGACCGGCTGGCAGCCGATCTCGCCGACATCCTGGCCGCGTCCGACATCACCGGCCCACTGACGATCGCCGGCCACTCGATGGGTGGAATGACGGCGCTGGCGTACCTCGCCCGGCCCGCCGCCGACCGCCCCGTCGACCCGCGCGCCCTCGTCCTGGTGGGCACCGCCGCGGGCGGACTCGCCGGACGCGGAATGCCGCGCCTGCTGGCGACACCCGCCACCGGAGCACTGTTCGGCCTCGTCGGCCGCATGCCGACCGTGGACGCGGCCGTGCAGGCGATCATGCGGCCACTCGGTGACGCACTCGGGATGTTCGCCGGCGACGACACCACGGTCAGCGGCGTGACCGCTGCCGCTGTCCGCCGGACACTGCTGAGCACGGCGGCGGGCTTCCTGCCGAGCCTGCGGAGCTACGACGTGACCCGGTCCCTCGGGTCGATCACCGCGAAGACGTTCGTCGTCAGTGGCGGCGCCGACATCCTCACCCCGGCCGCACACTCCCGGGAGATGGCCGCCGCCATCCCGGGCGCGGTCCATCTGCACCACCCCACCGCCGGGCACCTGCTGCTGCAGGAGGCCGCCGAGTGCGTCAGCGACGTCGTCGGCCGCGCCATGGAGATGCGCCGCGCAACCTCGGATTTCGCGCCAGGCAGGAAGAAGCGGCACCTGACGCTCGTCGCGCACAATGCACAGAACGCGGACATCGCTGCTTGTGGCCGGTAGTGCGCACAAGCGAGAAGTGCTGAACGACAGTCTTTATCGTAGGAACAGATCGAACAGCGTTCCCCTCGAGGGGAACCCGCACGAATCGGAGCAACCGCATGAACGCCATCAAGAGCCTGCTGGTCGGCGCAGCCGCGTGCGCAGCCTTTGCGGCGGCCCCGGCCGTCGTGTCGCTGCCCGGGCGTGACGCCCAGCCGGCCGCCGTGATCAGCGCGGCCGACGAGCGGCTCAAGACCATGACGTTGCATGGTGACCGCCTGGCGTACCGCGACGAGGGCACAGGCGATGTGCTGCTGCTGGTGCACGGTATGGGCGGAAGTTCCAACACCTGGAGCGCGGTGATCCCGCTGCTCGCAGGCAAGTACCGTGTCATCGCGCCGGATCTGCTGGGCCACGGTTCATCCGACAAACCACGCGGCGACTACTCGGTGGGCGCCTTCGCGGTACTGCTCCGCGATTTCCTCGACGCACTCGGCGTCTCGCGCGTCACCGTCGTCGGCCACTCGCTCGGTGGCGGCATCGCGATGCAGTTCGCCCATCAGCACGGCGAGTACTGCGACCGGATGGTGCTGATCAGCAGCGGCGGTTTCGGCGACGACGTCGGCCGCGTGCTGCGCCTGCTGTCGCTGCCGGGCGCCGAACTGGTCCTGCCGGTCGTCGCATCACGGGCTGCTGTCTTCGCCGGCAACGCGGTGCGTGTGCTGACGGGATCCTCCGACCGCTTCACCGCCCGCCCGTCGCTCTCGGACCGGGATCACCGCCAGGCCTTTCTACGCACCCTGCGATCGGTCGTGGACTTCCGCGGTCAGGCGGTGTCCGCCCTGAACAAGTTGTGCGACACCATGCCTGCGCTGATCATCAGCGGCGACGACGACCGGGTCATCCCCGTCGAGCATGCCCGCGCAGCTCACCGGCTGCTGCCGAACAGCCGGCTGCACATCATGCCCGGCGTGCACCACCATCCGCCGACCGAACGGCCCGAGACGGTGGCCGGCCTGATCGACGAGTTCGTCGCCGCTGCCGCCGCGGACATGCCCGTCGCGGCCTGACCACTCCGGCGAGCAGACGCAAATTGCGTGGAAACACCGGCGTTTCGCAGCAATTTGCGTCTGCTCGCGAGAGGAACTAGAGGCGCTCGATGATGGTGACGTTGGCGGTGCCGCCGCCCTCGCACATCGTCTGCAGGCCGTAGCGGCCGCCGGTGCGCTCGAGCTCGTTGAGCATCGTGGCGAACAGTTTGGCGCCGGTGGCGCCGAGCGGGTGGCCCAGTGCGATGGCGCCGCCGTTGGGGTTGACCTTCTCCGGGTCGGCCTTGATCTCCTTGAGCCAGGCGAGCACCACGGGCGCGAAGGCCTCGTTGATCTCGACGACGTCGATGTCGTCGATCGACAGTCCCGTCTTCTCCAGCGCGTAGCGGGTGGCGGGGATGGGGCCGGTGAGCATGAACACCGGGTCGGCGCCGCGAGCGCTGATGTGGTGGATGCGGGCGCGCGGGGTCAGATTGTGCTCCTTGACGGCCTGCTCTGATGCGAGCAGCACCGCGCTCGCGCCGTCGGAGATCTGGCTGGCCACCGCGGCGGTCAGCCGGCCGCCCTCGGCGAGTGGCTTGAGCGAAGCCAGCTTCTCCAGCGTCGACTCCCGCGGGCCCTCGTCGATGCGGAAGTCACCCACGGCGAGGATCTCGTTCTCGAAGTGACCGCCGCGGATCGCGCCGAACGCCCGCTGATGGCTGGTGTATGCGAACTGCTCCATCTCCTCGCGGGAGATGTCCCACTTCTCGGCGATCATCTCCGCGCCGCGGAACTGCGAGATCTCCTGGTCGCCGTAGCGGTGCCGCCAGTTCTCCGATTCGCCGGTGGGCGAGGTGAATCCGAACTCCTTGCCGACCACCATCGCCGACGCGATCGGGATCTGGCTCATGTTCTGCATGCCGCCGGCCAGGATGACGTCCGCCGTTCCGGACAGGATCGCCTGCGCGCCGAACGAGATGGCCTGCTGGCTGGATCCGCACTGCCGGTCGACCGTGACGCCGGGCACCTCCTCGGGGTAGCCGGCGGCCAGCCAGGCGTTGCGGCCGATGTTGCCTGCCTGTCCGCCGATGGCGTCGACACAGCCGACGATGACGTCGTCCACCGCGCCGGGGTCGACGTCGACCCGGTCGAAGATGCCGCGGAACGCGTGCACCCCGAGGTCGATCGGGTGCACGCCGGCGAGCGAACCGCCGCGCTTGCCGACGGGGGTGCGCACAGCGTCGATGACGTACGCCTCAGCCATGTTCAGCTCTCTTTCGTGGTGTTCGTTGTGCCCGCGACGGTGATGCCGCCGAGGACGATGTCGAGGTACTGCCGGCCGACCTCCTGGGCCGTCAGCGGTCCGCCGGGCTGATACCAGCGCACCGAGACCCAGGTGGTGTCGCGGATGAAGCGGTAGACCAGGTCGACGTCGAGGTCGGGGCGGAAGCAGCCCTCCTCGATGCCCTGGTTGAGCACGCTCATCCACATCCTGCGCTGCTCTTTGTTGCGCTCCTCCACGTAGGAGAAGCGCGGGTGCGCGGAGAGTCGTTTGGCCTCGTCCTGGTAGATGACCACCTGCGCATGGCGGTGCTCGATCGCCTCGAACGACGCCATGAACAGCCCCTTGAGCCGTTCGAGCGGAGTGGGTTCGGTGTCGACGATCTGCCGGTAGCGGTCGAACAGCCAGTCCAGGAATCCGCGCAGCACCTCGTCGACCATCTCCTCCTTGGAGGCGAAGTGGTGATAGAGGCTGCCGGAGAGGATTCCCGCCGAGTCGGCGATGTCGCGCACGGTGGTGGCCCGCAGCCCGCGGTCGGCGAACATCGTCGCGGCGAGCTCGAGCAGCTCCTCGCGACGCGTCGGCGCCACCCTGTCCATCAGTGCAGACTACCAACCAAGCACTTGCTAGGTCGAGTCCGCCGTCAGTACCGGTACTCGTCCCATCCGTACTGCAGGCACAGCTCCGGCCGATCGGTGTCCATCGGCCGGTCCGCCCGCGACCGCGACAGATTGAACAGGTACCAGGGTTCCGGGTCGCGGTGCGGCGACGGCACGCAGAGCTGCACCTGCTCGGGCAGCCGGTGCACGGCCGGGTCGATGTCCGACGACAGCGTCGACAGGTACTCCGCGTCGAGTTCGCCGGTCCGCTCGAAGCGGTCGATGTTCCGGTCGGCGACCAGCCGCTCGGGGTCGAGCGCAGCCAACCCGAGCAGCGCCAGCACGCCGGCCACCAGCACCGCCTGCGGCAGCCACCGCGCCGTCATCCGGACACCCGCGGCCGCCACGAGCAGGAACACCGCACCCAGCCACAGCTCGATGGTGATCACCATCAGCCGCTGGACACTGAAGCCGTAGGCCTCCTGGTACAGCCACATCCGGTGGATCGCCGAGATGACCACGACAACAGATGTGGCGCACAGGATTCCGACGAGAATCCGGAGCACCCGACGGTCGGCGCCCGTCACCCGGGCCGCCACCCTGATCACCGCGGCCAGCACCAGCAGCGTCAGCGCCGACACCCAGAGCAGCTGCCAGAATCCCTGCCGCGCGTACTCCGCGTAGGTCAGCCCCTCGGTCTCCAGCACATGGGCATGCCCACCGAACAGCACGGTCGCCTGCACGGCGACGAACACCAGGAACAGCGCGTCCAGCACACCGAGCGGCACCGCCCACTCCCACCGCCGCACCGGCTTGCCGGGCGCGGGCGCCAACGCGTCCAGCCGCGGCGGGAATCGCAGCAGGTACCCGCCGCCCAGCACGAAGGCCGCGACGATCAGGAAGACGCCGCTGCGCGCGACGAACTCGTCGATCTGCAGCTCCGGGGTGAAGCTGCCCAGCACGTGCGCGAACGCGACGTCGGCCGCCGCGAACAGACCGCCGAAGACCAGGGCAACGATCGCGGTCACGCCCGCCACCACGGCCACCCGGCCAATGTCGGGGATGCGTCCGTGCGCCACCGAGCCGCTCGCACCGCGCCGGACCCAGCCCAGCACCCGCGCCGGCGAGGCCCACGGCACGAACGGTCCGGTGAACACCGCGGTCCAGGTGTTTCCGCCGACGATCGTCAGCCACCCGGTGATCCAGGCGGTCATGATGCACAGCACGCCCAGCCACTCCGCAGCGAGCAGTCCCGGCACCGCCAGCAGCGCCATCGTCAGGGCGATCCCGCACCACTCCCGCCGGGTGGGCCTGCGCTGCGCCGTCGCATACACCACCCCGAAGACGATCAGCCCGGTCACGAGATAGCCGATGCTGAGCACCGACGGACGCCACAGCGCGGTGCCCAGCAGTGCCGCCACCGGAGCGG
>NZ_JAUMSQ010000193.1:0-8039 GCF_030519285.1 Mycolicibacterium arseniciresistens | reverse complement strand
GGTCACGAGATAGCCGATGCTGAGCACCGACGGACGCCACAGCGCGGTGCCCAGCAGTGCCGCCACCGGAGCGGCGGCCAGCAGGCCGGGCGGCGCCGCGGCCAGCGGGTCGATCGGCCAGACCTTGCGCGACCACACCGACCAGCCGGGTTCGCCGTGGCGCGGCAGCAGCGGACCGAGCAGCGGTGGCGGGGGCGGCATCATCTGCATGCCGGGAACCATCTGTGTCATGCCTGAGGTCATGTGGGCACCTGTTCTCTCGGTTCGGGGATCGTGACGCTGATCCGGCAGCCCGTCCGGACGTCGGCGACGGAGATGGCGCCGCCGTGCAACTCGACGGCCCACCGGGCGATGGCCAGGCCCAGCCCGGTGCCACCGTCGGAGGTGGCGCCACGGGTGAATCGCTGGAAGACGCGCTCGCGCTCGGCGGCCGGGATGCCGGGCCCCTCGTCGCACACGTCGAGCCGGATGCCCGACGGCGCCGCCGCGCACGCCAGCACCGACACGCGGCCGCCCGGCGGGCTGTGCCGGATCGCGTTCTGCACCAGGTTGACCACCACCTGCCGCAACCTCGCCGGGTCGGCGACCGCGGTCAACGCCTGCGGGGACACCCGCACCTCGACGATCGCCTGACCCGCCGCCACGTGGGCCACCGCGTCGCGCAGGAACGCGTCGACGCCGAACCGCTCCTGGCGCAACGGGATCGCGCCGCCCTCGACGCGGGACAGGTCGAGCAGATTGGTGACGAGCTCGCCGAGGCGTTCGGTCTGCGCCAACGCCATCCGCATGGTGTCGGAGTCGGGCTGGGCGACACCGTCGATCACGTTCTCCAGCACCGCGTGCAGCGCGGTGATCGGCGTCCGCAACTCGTGTGAGACGTTGGCGATCAGACCGCGCCGGTACTCGTCGGCCGCCCCGAGGTCGGCCGCCATCTGGTTGAACGCCGTTGCCAGCTGCCCGATCTCGTCGCGCGACGTGGCGCGCACCCGGATGCTGTAGTCGCCGCGGGCCATCGCCCGCGCCGCGGCCGTCATCTGCCGCAGCGGCGACGTCATCCCGTGGGCGAGGAACTGCGTCACCACCAGGGCGGTCACCAGCGCGGCGAGTAGGGCGTACCGGAACTGCCAGCTCGCGCCGATCCAGAACGTGAACGACGCCAGCGTGATGGCGCCCGCCACCAGCAGCGCGGTCTTGACCTTGAAGGACGCGAACGGGTCCAACGGCCTCGGCAGCCGCTCCCAGAGGGCGACGGCCCGGCCGCGGACGGTCACCGCGGCGTCTCCAGGGCGTACCCCACGCCGTGCACCGTCCTGATCAGTTCCGCACCGAGCTTGCGCCGCAACGCCTTGACGTGGCTGTCGACCGTGCGGGTCTCCACCCCGGAGGCCCAGCCCCACACCTGTTCGAGTAGCACGTCGCGGGACACCACGGCCCTGGGCCGGCCGATGAGAAACGCCAGCAGGTCGAATTCGGTCCGGGTGAGATGGATTTCGTCGTCGCCGCGGTGCACCCGCCGCGCCTGCAGATCGATGCGGCAGTCGCCCACCAGCAGCGGCTGTGGGTCGTCGCCGGCGCGGTCCATCCGGCGCAGCAGCACCCGCACCCGCGCGACGAGTTCGCGCATGCTGAACGGTTTGGTCAGGTAGTCGTCGGCGCCGATGCCCAGCCCGATGAGCATGTCGGTCTCGTCGCTGCGGGCGGTGAGCATCAGCACCGGGACGGGACGTTCGGCCTGGATCCGCCGGCACACCTCGAGCCCGTCGAACCCGGGCAGCATCACGTCGAGCACCACGAGGTCGGGTGCAGTGGCGGCGGCCGTCTCCACTGCCGACGGCCCGTCGACCGCGGTGACCACGGTGAACGCTTCAGCGCGGAGCCGGGTGGCCACCTGGGCCAGGATGGTCGGCTCATCGTCGACCACCAGGATGCGCTTCACATGTCCGACTGTAAGGGCCGGTTGTGGGGCTTCCCGGCAGCGATTGTGAAGATTCGGTGGAGAAGCTCGCTAAGCCCGCTGGCTGGACACCGAGATGACCTCGCCGGTCAGATAACTGGAGTAGTCGCTGGCCAGGAACGCGATGGTGGCCGCGACCTCCCACGGTTCGGCGGCCCGGCCGAAGGCCTCGTCGCCCGCCAACCGGTCCAGCAGCTCCGAGGAGCTGGTCTTCTCCAGGAACTTGTGCCGCGCGATGCTCGGCGACACCGCGTTGATGCGCACGCCGTACTCGACGGCTTCGATTGCGCTGCAACGGGTCAGCGCCATCACCCCGGCCTTGGCCGCGGCGTAGTGCGACTGCGAGTGCTGCGCACGCCAGCCGAGCACGCTGGCGTTGTTGACGATGACGCCGCCGTGCGGTGCGTCGCGGAAGTACCTCAGCGCCGCGCGGGTGGCCCGCATGACCGAGGTCAGGGTCACGTTCAGCACGCGGTCCCATTCGTCGTCGTCCATGTCGACCACCGGCGTCTGACCGCCCAGCCCGGCGTTGTTGACCAGGACGTCGAGCCGGCCCATCTTGTCCACGGCCGTGCTGATCAGCGCATCGACCGCCGCGGTCGACGTCACGTCGCACACCACGGCGTCGACACGGCCGAGCCCGAGCGCCGCGAGCTCGTCGCGCGTCTCCCCCAGCCGGCGTTCGTGGTAGTCGGAGACCACCACGTCGGCGCCCTCGGCCAGTGCCCGGCGGGCGACCGCCGAACCGATCCCGGTGCCCGCCGCGGCGGTGACCACCACCACCCTGCCTGTCAGAAGTCCGTGCCCGTCGATCTCCTTCGGCGCTTCGGTCAGCGTCATGTTCCCTTTGGCTCCCGCGGTAGGCCGAGCACCCGCTCGGCGATGATGTTGCGCTGGATCTCGTTCGACCCGCCGTAGATGGTGTCCGAGCGGGAGAACAGATACAGCCGCTGCCACTCGTCGAATTCGCCGCCGGCCAGCGTCAGACCCTCGCCGCCGACGATCTCCATCGCCAGCTCACCGAGGTCGCGATGCCAGTTGGCCCACAACAACTTCGAGACGGAATCTTGCCCGGGTTGCTCGACGTCCATCGTCGCCAGCGCGAAGGACCGCATGGTGCGCAGGCCGACCCACGCGCGGGTCAGCCGCTCCCGGATCAGCGGGTCGTCGGCGGCGCCGGTGCGCTTGGCCACCTCGGCCAGCGCAGACAACTCGCGGGCGTATTCGATCTGCTGGCCCAGCGTCGAAACGCCGCGCTCGAACGTCAGCGTGCCCATCGCCACCCGCCAGCCGTCACCCGGCTCGCCGACCACCATCGAGGCGTCGGTGCGGGCGTCGTCGAAGAACACCTCGTTGAACTCGGAGTCACCGGTCAGCTGAATGATCGGCCGGATCTCGACACCGGGCTGGTCGAGCGGCACCAGCAGATAGGACAGGCCGGCGTGGCGCTTGGAGCCCTTCTCGGTGCGCGCGATGACGAAGCACCACTGCGCCCAGTGCGCCAGCGACGTCCACACCTTCTGGCCGTTGATCACCCACTGATCGCCGTCGAGTTCGGCGGTGGTCGACACGTTGGCCAGATCGCTGCCCGCGCCCGGCTCCGAATAACCCTGCGACCACAGTTCGGTGACGTCGAGGATCCTGGGCAGGAACCGCTGCTGCTGCTCGGGGGTGCCGTACGCGATCAGCGTCGGGCCGAGCAGTTCCTCACCGAGGTGGTTGACCTTGGCCGGCGCGTTGGCGATCGCGTACTCCTCGTAGAACGCCACCCGGTGCGCCACCGTCAGGCCGCGGCCGCCGTGCTCCTCCGGCCAGCCGAGGCAGGTCAGGCCGGCCTCGGCGAGACGGCGGTTCCACGCCAGCCGTTCCTCGAAGGCCTCGTGCTCGCGGCCGGGGCCGCCGAGGCCTTTGAGCGCGGCGAAGTCGCCGACCAGATTGTCGCTGAGCCACTGCCGGACCTCGGCCCGGAACTCCTGGACCTCTATCACCCCTGTAGGCTAACCTACCAAGCACTTGCTTTGTTAGAGGAGCATCGATGACGACGCCCGGCGGGCAAGACCGGTCCGACGGCAGGACCATTCCCCAGGTCCTCGACCGGATTGCCGACCAGTTCGCCGACCACGACGCACTGGTCACCGACGACCGGCGGATCACCTACGCCCAGTTGCGGGACGACGTCCGCCGCGCCGCGGCCGCCATGATCGACCTCGGCGTCGCATCCGGTGACCGCGTCGCCATCTGGTCCCCCAACACCTGGCACTGGGTGGTGGCCTGCCTGGCCACCCACTACGCTGGCGGCGTCCTCGTGCCGCTCAACACCCGCTACACCGCCAGCGAGGCCGCCGACGTCCTCGGCCGCACCGGCGCACCGCTGCTGTTCGCCTCTGGCGAGTTCCTCGGCGCCGACAAGGCGGCATCCCTGGACGGTGCCGATCTGCCCGCGCTGCGGCACATCGTGCGGGTGCCCGTCGACAAGGCCGACGGCACCTGGGACGACTTCGTCGCCCGCGGAACCGACCTCGCGGCGGTGGACGCCCGCGCCGCCGCGGTCCGGCCCGACGACGTGTCCGACATCCTGTTCACCTCGGGCACCACCGGGCGCAGCAAGGGGGCCCTGTGCGCCCACCGGCAGTCCCTCGACGCACCCGCCGCGTGGGCCGCGTGCGGCGAGCTCACGAGCGACGACCGCTACCTGTGCATCAACCCGTTCTTCCACAACTTCGGCTACAAGGCGGGCATCCTGGCCTGCCTGCAGACCGGCGCCACGCTGATCCCCCAGCTGACGTTCGACCCCGAGCGGGCGATGGCCGCCGTGGCGGAGCACCGCGTGACCGTGCTGCCCGGTCCGCCGACGATCTACCAGTCGCTGCTGGACCACCCCCGGCGGGCCGAGCACGATCTGAGCTCGCTTCGGTTCGCGGTCACCGGCGCCGCCGTCGTGCCGGTGGTGCTGATCGAGCGCATGCAGGCCGAACTCGACATCGACATCGTGCTCACCGGCTACGGACTCACCGAGGCCGCCGGCTTCGGCACCATGTGCCGGCCGGACGACGACGCGATCACCGTCGCCACCACCTGCGGGCGGCCGATCGCCGACTTCGAACTGCGCATCGACGGCGAGGGCCCCGAGGGCGAGGTGCTGCTGCGCGGCCCGAACGTGATGCTCGGCTACCTCGACGACCCCGAGGCGACCGCGGCGGCGATCGACGCCGACGGCTGGCTGCACACCGGCGACGTCGGCACCGTCGACGAGGCGGGCAACCTGCGGATCACCGACCGGCTCAAGGACATGTACATCTGCGGCGGGTTCAACGTCTACCCCGCCGAGATCGAACAGGTGCTGGCGCGCCTCGACGGGGTGGCGGAGTCGGCGGTGATCGGGGTGCCCGACGAGCGGCTCGGCGAGGTCGGCAAGGCGTTCGTCGTCGCCCTGCCCGGCTCGTCCCTCGATGCGCAGACCGTGATCGCCCACACCCGTGAGCATCTCGCCAACTTCAAGACACCACGATCGGTGGAGTTCCTCGACGCGCTGCCCCGCAATCCCGGGGGCAAGGTGGTCAAGCCTGCGCTTCGAGCGATGTCCGAGAAGGAAGAAGCCTGAATGGACCTGACATTCGACGAATCCGCCGAGGACTTCCGCGCGGAGGTGCGCGAGTTCCTTGCGGCGAACCGCGATTCGTTCCCGACGACGTCCTACGACAACGCCGAGGGTTTCGCCCAGCACCGGCAGTGGGACAAGGTGCTGTTCGACGCCGGCCTCTCGGTGATCACCTGGCCGGAGAAGTACGGCGGCAGGGACGCCTCGCTGCTGCAGTGGGTGGTGTACGAGGAGGAGTACTTCCGCGCCGGTGCGCCGGGGCGGGCCAGCGCCAACGGCACCTCGATGCTGGCGCCGACACTTTTCGCGCACGGCACCGCCGAACAGCTGGACCGCATCCTGCCGAAAATGGCCAGCGGGGAAGAGATCTGGGCGCAAGCCTGGTCGGAGCCGGAGTCGGGCAGCGACCTGGCCTCGCTGCGCTCGACCGCGACCCGTACCGACGGCGGCTGGCTGCTCAACGGTCAGAAGATCTGGAGTTCCCGGGCGCCGTTCGGCGACAGGGCGTTCGGACTGTTCCGTTCCGACCCGGAGGCGCAGCGCCACAAGGGCCTCACCTACGTGATGTTCGACCTGAAGGCCGACGGCGTCACCGTTCGGCCGATCGTCCAGCTCGGCGGCGACACCGGGTTCGGCGAGATCTTCCTCGACGACGTGTTCGTACCCGACGCCGACGTGATCGGTGAGGTCAACGACGGCTGGCGGGCCGCGATGAGCACGTCGAGCAATGAACGCGGCATGTCGCTGCGCAGCCCGGCGCGGTTCCTGGCGCCGGCCGAACGACTGGTCTCGGAATGGACTGAGTGTGGGCGCCCTTCGGCGATGGCCGACCGGGTGGCCGACGCCTGGATCAAGGCGCAGGCCTACCGCCTGCACACCTTCGGCACCGTGACCCGCGTCGCCGGTGGCGGCGAGCTGGGCGCGGAATCGTCGGTGACGAAGGTGTTCTGGTCCGACCTCGATGTCGAGCTGCACCAGACCGCGCTCGACCTGCACGGCGCCGACGCCGAACTCGCAGGCTCCTGGACCGACGGACTGCTGTTCGCGCTCGGCGGGCCGATCTATGCGGGCACCAACGAGATCCAGCGCAACATCATCGCCGAGCGGCTGCTGGGTCTGCCCCGCGAGCCGAAAGGGCAGGCCAAATGAACTTCGAGATCGACGAACAGCAGCGTGATTTCGCCGCCAGCATCGACGCGGCGCTCGGCGCGGCCGACGTGCCGGGTGCGGTGCGTGCCTGGGCTGCCGGTGATGCCGGACCCGGCCGCAAGGTGTGGGCGCAGCTGGCCGACCTCGGCGTCACGGCGCTGCTGGTCGCCGAGGAGTTCGACGGTATCGACGCCCACCCGGTCGACCTCGTGGTGGCCGCCGAGCGGCTGGGCCGCTGGTGTGTGCCGGGGCCGGTGACGGAGTCGATCGCGGTGGCGCCGGTGCTGCTGGCCGGTGACGAGCGCAGCGCCGCGCTGGCGTCCGGTGAGCTGATCGCGACCGTCGCCCTGCCGCCTCAGGTGCCGCGGGCCGTCGACGCCGACACCGCGGGTCTGGTGCTGCTCGCCGACGACGCGGGTGTGCGTGACGGGTCCGCCGGCGCACCGCACGAGTCCGTGGACCCGGCGCGAAAGCTGTTCGACGTCACCGCCACCGGTGAGTCCCGCGCCGCCGACGTCGCCCGTGCCTTTGATTTCGGCGCGCTGGCCACCGCCGCCCAGCTGGTCGGCGCCGGACAGGCGATGCTCGACCAGTCGGTGGAGTACGCCAAGCAGCGTCACCAGTTCGGCCGTGCGATCGGTTCGTACCAGGCGATCAAGCACAAGCTGGCCGACGTGCTCATCGCCGTGGAACTGGCCCGCCCGCTCGTCTACGGTGCGGCCCTGTCGCTCGCCGACGGATCCGCGGACACCGCACGGGATGTCAGCGCCGCCAAGGCCGCCGCCTCCGACGCCGCGCTGCTGGCCGCGCGCTCGGCACTGCAGACCCACGGGGCGATCGGCTTCACCCACGAACACGACCTGTCGCTGTGGCTGCTGCGGGTGCAGGCACTGCGCTCGGCCTGGGGCGACCCGGCGTGGCACCGCAGACGCGTGCTGGAGGCACTGACCGAGGGGGCCGGCGCATGAGTGAAGAGCGGGAACTGCTGCGCGACACCGTCGCCGCACTGGTCGACAAGCACGCCTCCCCCGCTGCGGTGCGCGAGGCGATGGCGTCCGATCGCGGTTACGACGAGTCGCTGTGGAAGCTGCTGTGCGAGCAGGTGGGTGCGGCCGCGCTGGTGGTGCCCGAGGAACTCGGCGGCGCCGGCGGTGAACTGGCCGACGCGGCCGTGGTGATCGAGGAGCTGGGCCGGGCGCTGGTGCCGACGCCGCTGCTGGGCACGACCCTGGCCGAACTCGCGCTGCTCGCCGCCGACTCGCCGGACACCGACGCCCTCGAGGGGCTGGCCGAGGGCACCCGCATCGGCGCGGTGGTGTTCGACCCGGAGTACGTGGT